>JAIEEW010000180.1 GCA_029067255.1 Clostridia bacterium
ATCACGTCCCTGTCGTATTCTACGCTCACGACCTGACCGCCGGCGTCCTTGCATTGCTCTTCTACTTTTTTATATTCGCCGTATCCAAGCGATATTTCCGCTATATCCGCCCACTCGTTTTTAACAAGTATCGCGTTATCCAACGCTTGCGCTACGCTTGACGAATACGCGCCGACAAGTCCGTTTGCGCCCAACTTAACGCCGCCGAAATACCTTGTAACTACCGCCAGCGTTTTGCAAACTTTACGCTTTTTAAGCGTATCCAACATAGGCACGCCCGCCGTACCTTGCGGCTCTCCGTCGTCGGAAAAACGCTGTTCGCTCGCGCTTTCGTTGGATATAAACGCATAACAGTTGTGCGTTGCGTCCGAATACTTTTTGGATATCGCCTTTATTTTCTCCAAAGCGTCGTCATAGTTTTCTATTGGCGTCAACGTGGTTATAAACTTTGATTTGTTTATAACAATCGTATGTTCATACAAATCTTTTACTGAATAAAAAGATTCTCTCGCCATTATTCAACTACGACTTTGACGTGCATCTTCTTGCCCTTATGCAAGACGAATCCGTTTGTTTTCTGAGCGTCGGATATGACGTAAGAGATATCGTCTATCTTCTCTTCGTCTATCTTGACGCCGCCGCCCGCGATAAGATTTCTTGCTTCACTTTTGGACTTGCACGCGCCGACCGCAACCATTATATCCAAAATATTAGCACAATCGGCGGAAATGCTTCTCGTCGGCATATTATCCTGATCGCCGCCGAATGCCGCCAAAGCCTGCTTTTGCGCCAACTCAGCCTGTTCTTGACCATGAACGATCTTAGTAAGTTCGTAAGCAAGTCTGGCCTTTGCCGCGTTCATTCTCTCGTCTTTATATCTGCAAAGTTCTTCTATTTCTTCAAGCGGCAAATACGTGAGCAGTTTCATGCACTTTTCAACGTCTGCGTCCGCAGTATTTCTCCAATACTGATAAAACTCGTAAGGAGACGTCTTTTTCGGATCGAGCCATACCGCGCCCTTTTGGGTCTTACCCATCTTTTTGCCTTCGCTTGTCGTAAGCAGTTGGAAAGTCATAGCGTAAGCGTCCTGACCTTTCTTTCTTCGTATCAAATCTGCGCCCGCCAAAATATTAGACCATTGATCGTCGCCGCCGCATTCGAGTCTACATCCGTAAGTCTCGAAAAGATGCAAAAAATCGTACGCTTGCATAAGCATATAATTGAATTCAAGGAATGAAAGTCCCTTTTCCATTCTTGTCTTGAAACACTCTGCGGTAAGCATTTGATTGACAGAGAAATGCGCTCCTATGTCGCGGATAAACTTGATATAATTGAGTTCGTCCAACCAATCCGCGTTGTTGACCATGACTGCGGCGTTTTCTCCTTCAAACGTAAAAAATTTCGACATTTGTTCTTTGAACCTATCGCAATTATATTTTATAGTCTCGTCAGTCATCATCTGACGCATGTCGCTTCTGCCGGACGGGTCGCCAATTTTACCGGTACCCCCGCCTATAAGAACGATAGGCTTATGTCCCGCTTTTTGCATATAACTCATAACCATAAGTTGCATAAAATGTCCAACGTGAAGGCTGTCCGCCGTCGGGTCGAAGCCGATATAAAAAGGCACGCTCTCGCTTCCGAGCAATTTATACAGATCGTCTTCTCTTACAGTCTGTTTTATAAAGCCCCTTTCTCTCAACACGTCCATTATGTTTCTTGTGATTTCCATTTGTTTGCATCCTTAAATATATATTTATTTTACTCATTATAACACCGCCGCAATCAAAATTCAAATAAATTGATAATAATTTACAATATAATAAATATCGTTTTGCATATCTGCATAATTCCTTATGACTTGCAAAAACTGTATACGGAGGCAACAAATGAAAAAGAAAGCATTATTTATATTGATAATAACTATAATAAGCGCGATTGCGATCTGCGCGGTAGGCTGTAACAAAGACGACGGATTTACCGATCTCGACTATTACGACTTCGAAGATTTCATTACTCTCAAAAACTTTACGGTAAAATTTTCACAGGAACCCAATACGGTCGGCAAATATGTCAACGACGGCAGCGAAATAAGATTTATGACGGACACGACTGACGAAGACGGCGTAAAAAATCAAGTATATTACACCTTTTCCGCAGAAGAAAGCAAAGCGTACGTCTCCGGCGCATGGCAGACGATAGAAACGCAGGATATCGACGATTATCTCGCGTCGATCGCCGATAGAATAGGATTGAGTTATACCAAAATTCAGGAAGCATACGTTACTGAGATCAACGACAGAGTTTATACAGTAGATCCCGACCATTTCTTCAAAGAACTTTTCCGTCAGAAATACGAAATGTATTTCGGTAAAGATTATGAAGAAAATGAATTTGCCATAGAATACGAAAAACAGAAAGAACAGATTTTCGGCAACGTCGACGACTATATGATAAAACTCGATTTCACGCAGAAAAAGGAAATCATGCTGACCATAACTAAAAACGGCGACGGAGACAAACAAGAAACTTGGTTTGCTTTTACCGATATCGGTACGACAAAAGTAGACTTACCCAAAGAATAATTTAGACTATATCGTATTATACGTGAAGATATACGCTTCTATAAACTAAAACGGAAAAGCAAATTTGCTTTTCCGTTTTTCTCTACCGTAGCGTATTTATTTAACATGTTCAAGTTGAGCCACGCAGCATACTTTTCTCTCTCAATATACCGCTATTGCGAGCATAATCAAAGAATCTAATTTTTTCTAGAGCAAACGTAAAATCTACACTTAGTTGCGATTTTAGTCGGACTTTAATATACGAATTCTATATTTCATTAGATATTTCGACTTCGCTTACGCTCCGCTCAATATGACGGGTGAGTAATGCTTCTCCGTTCTCTCAATATGACGAGTAAAGAATCATTTCTCTGTACTCTTAAGATTATTGTTGAAAAGCCTTTACTTTGTTTTATTATATCCTTTCAAACTAATTCTCGTATAATTACAAATGACGGGAGAGTTTACAACATTTGTTCTCTCTCCCGTCATTCTGAGCGTAGTCGAAGAATCTAGTTTTTCCCCGACCAAACGTAAAATCTACGCTTCACTCCGATTTTAGTCGGACTTATATACTGATTGTTATTAGACTAGATATTTCGACTCCGCTTACGCTCCGCTCAATATGACGGGTAATGAGCATTTCTCTGTTCGCTCAATATGACGGTAGAATAGCGAAAGTCAGTCTTCTCTCCCGTCATTTCGACCGCAGTGGAGAAATCTAGTCCTATTATTTATCCGTAT
>JAIEEW010000181.1 GCA_029067255.1 Clostridia bacterium
ACATTATATAGTATATTAAAGATTTTTTCAACCCAATTTGTAGTTTTTTTCAGGAAAAAGCGTTCAATAAAACGTTATCAAACTTTCTATGGCTTATCGCTTTCCCCCATATATAAATCTTGACAAAAAATCTACGCAATATTACCGCTATTTTTTATAATCTCAATGGTATCAAAAACACTATCAAAATAATAACTTTACTGAATTTTGAATTTATCATCTTCCGTTTCATTCTAGATACAGTTTGGCTATCTTTGCATTCAGATGGTCGCTAAATCGCCGCTACTCTTTTTCAACAGAAATATTGCAAAATCACACGATATTTGGATAAAATCAACATTTTGAACATTGTTCAAATATCAAATTCATTACAAATCTCCCCTTAAAACGCTTACATGCGTTCTACGCAACGCTCCCCATGCGCTCTTATCGAATTTTCTACTTTGAAACCTGTTTGTACTTCCAAATCAACACATTTGCAATATTTTAAACATTTGAACAATGTTCAACATGCTTTTACTTACTCCGCGCAACCGGCGAAACGATACTTCGCTAACCAAATCTCTGGTTTTTTCATATTATACAGCAGACAAATAAATTTTACGCATAAGCAAACACTAGTATAAAACACATCGGAGGTAAAGTATGAACATTGCGCTCACCGGAGGCGGAACCGCCGGACACGTTATGCCAAATATGGCTATTTTAGAAGATCTGTACAAATATTTTGATAAAGTAATATATATAGGCAATAAAGAAAAGATGGAAAGCGAAATATGCAAAAAGTTCAACGTACAATTCTATCACTGCGACAGCATAAAATTCGACAGAACCAAAAAACTCAAAAACTTTTCCATCCCGTTCAAACTCCCCGCATATATAAATCAGGCTAAAAAAATATTAATAGACAATAATATCGATATAGTATTCTCAAAAGGCGGCTATGTCGCCATGCCTGTCGTATATGCGGCAAAACAACTTAAAATTCCGACCGTTTGCCACGAATCTGACTACTCGCTCGGACTTGCAAACAAACTTAATTGCCGTTTTGCAAAAGGTATAATAACGTGCTTCGACTGCACGTGCAAAAGGCGCAACGCTAAAGTTTTTGAGAATCCTATCCGCAAAGACTTCTTTGACGCTCATCCCGAAAGGGTCTTTAATGCGTACGGTCTAAATCATTATACCCCCATATTATTGATAGTAGGCGGCTCTTTAGGCGCCAAATCGATAAACGAACTCGTATATGATTCTCTTGACGATCTTTGCCGCAGATATCAAGTGATTCACATATGCGGCAACACACTCAAACCCATCGAACACAAAAACTATATTCAACTCAGATACGTTGACAACATTCAAGATTTTATAGCGGCAAGCGATTTGATTATATCCCGCTGCGGCGCCGGCGCGTCAACAGAGATCAACGCGCTAAACAAACGCGCCCTTTATATACCGCTTCAAAACAAATCTACCCGCGGGGATCAGGTACTCAACGCAAAATACCTTACCCAAAACGGCTATGCGCTTATGCTGGAAGAAAATAGGCTTAGTAAAGAAAATTTGCTTCTTATGCTAGAAAAATTATCGACTTTTGATAAAAAAGTATATCTATACGATAGGGGCAATAATTCGAAAATAGCCGACTTTGTCAACAGAATCGCCATTGAAAACAGACGCCCGTCATTCGTTTGATAAGGATTTCGAGCAAAATACGCTCTTTTCATTTTCCCGATCTTGCAATATCTTAAAGTCTACCTTTCCTATCTGGGTCAAAGGTAGGCTTTCCACTATCTCTATTATTTTTGGAATATTATATTTAAGTAAATTTTCAGAAATATACGCGCGCAAGGATTCAACGTATTCGTCGCTTCCGACAACTCCGTTCTCAACGACAATATAGAGTTTCAGAAAGGTTTTCCCATTATCAACGTACGATACTATACAACTTTTCGCTATTCCGCCGAATTTATTTACGCAATCTTCGATTTCCTGCGGAAAAACGTTTACGCCGCTTATTTTGACCATTCTCTTTAATCTATCAACAAAATATACGTAGCCGTCTTCATCCATATAGCCTATATCGCCGGTTTTGATCCACTTTTGCCCCAACCCGTCATAAAAAAAGACTTCTTTATCTAATTCTGGAGAGTTATAATACCCACTCATCATACTGTTGCAAGTCAACGCGATCACACCTTTATCATTAGGATTCAAGAATCTGTTTTCATCGTCAACTATCCCAAACTTGTTATTTTTAACAGGTTTGCCCATAGAACCTTCTCTGTGAATATCCATTGTATTTACGCAACAAATACCGCCTTCAGTCAATCCGTATCCCGCGCAAAGTTTAATAGGATTACCGCTTTTCGCCATAGCGTTCTCAAACGCCTTCTTAATATCGTCAGACAGTTTTTCGCCGCCGCAATAACAATTCTTGATCCTGCGCAAATATTTGCCCTTAAATTTGCCGCAAGAGACCATTTTCGCATACATGTTAGGAACTCCCGCCATATACGTTACTTTTGCGCGTTTAACAAGCCTACACGCGGCTTTAGGACGAAACTTAGGCATTAGAGTTGCCCGTCCGCCCGCGGAAATGACCGTGTGCATGCAAATTCCCAAACCAAAGGTATGGAAAAGCGGCAGCACCATAAGCATGCTTTCGCTATCGTCCACGCCGCCGCCTATCAAGTCTATGATGTTATCGGCAAGATGATTAAAAGCGTCGTTGGAAAGCATGACCGTTTTTGGCGTTCCTGTCGTTCCGCCGCTGTGCATATATACGGCAATATCGTCGCCCTTTATTTCAATATTTTTGCATGTAAACTTATTGAGAGTATCTTTGAATTTAATTACTCTTTCTCCGTAATTTATGTTTTTAACTTTGCTTCTTATAAATAAATTATACGGCAATTTGAATAAACGCGGCAGAAAATCGCTCGCGCTGCAAAGAATAACAGGCTTGTCCGACTTTTCCAGCCAGTCGTATTTAGAATAAAACTCGTCAAACAATACAAACGCTTTCGGATTCATTTCATCCGATATTTTTTTTAAGCCTTCTGCAGGTATAAGCGGATGCACAAGATTAGCAACCGCGCCTATATTGTTTATTGCGTAAAACGCAACTATTGCGTCGGGAATATTGCCAAGACACAAGACAACGTTATCGCCCTTGCCTATACCCAAACTTTGCAGATATCCCCCAAAACTTTTAACGGTATCGATAAATTCCCCGATACCGATAGACGCGCCGTAAAAATCCCAAACTCTATTCTTCCTTTGCAGTCTTTGCGTTTCGTCGACTACATACTCAAACATTGACTTGTCGAACTTTGCCATTCTCACTCCAATTCCGCCAACGCTTTTTCTGCCACGGCAAAATTATCGCCTTTTCTGAAATACAGATATTCGGTTATTTTATATATAATATAAGAAATTGACGCGCCGGCGATAACGTCGGAAAGATAATGCGCGTCATCGCATATTCTCGATATCATGCTCAACAAAACAAACGCCGAGCAACCGCCGTACACAACGTACTTCAACCATTTCTTATCGCGCATACAAGGCAATATTTTGTAAAGCGTGCAAAGTATGAATATATGAGCGGCAGAACTCGAATGTCCGGACGGGAAGGACGAATAATGATAACTCTCGTTGAGTTCCACTCTCGACATATCGGGAGTATACCAAGGAGTAAAATTAGAAAATCCGTCATGGCCCAATGCGTTTTCTTTGAGCATATCTCTGAATCTCATTCTGTGCCAAATAGTTTTCATTACCTGATTTACCAAAAGCGCTACAATCAAATACGTAATTGCAAATATCGCAAACTTAAACAAAACGTATCTGGTCTTTTTGGGAATAAATTTGCCCAAATAAAGTCCAAGCGCCGCGGCGCATATAGCCAAAATCCCCATTACGAGATAAAATTTCATCCCGTCGAAACCTGTCGCTTGAATCATATCCGCAACTTCGCTCTTTATACAGAGAATAACCCAACCTACAACGCTCAAGCCGGCAGTCGCTACCTTGAACAACTTTCTCCACTTCTTTGGCATTAAATCGTCGCTGTAAAAAAGCATTACCGCGAAAATAGGAAGGATAAAATATGCCGGATATTCCGCTATGATAGAAAAGATAAACGCATACGCGGTCTTCGCCCAGTTGCCGTTTACAGACTTTGACAACGCTTTATTGATAAGCAAATCATAGTACACGCCGTATGACTATTACAAGCATAATACCTCTCACATATACACATCACACACCCCACCA
>JAIEEW010000182.1 GCA_029067255.1 Clostridia bacterium
GGCTATACTAACGCAAATCTCTTTTATAAGCAACCCAACATTTAATAAAATATATTACAATATATTATGCTTTCTTGCTGTTCCTATCGTCATTACGTTTTTATCTTTTGAAATCAGTTTGATTAGATTTTTACCTTTATTCGTACGGTCTTCGATGCTTATTTGCTCGGTATTTACGCTCTTGACTTCCCCGTTTGGAAGGATAATCGCTATATCGTAAGGCTCCGTAACAATATCCGCAAATATACTTGCGCCTGATTTAGAATCATTGAGTTTGATACCCTTAGACATACGCATTTTGGGGTCTACACAGCCAAGTATTACTCTCTTTGCAAAACCGCTGTCAAGCACGCTGACTATTTCTCCGTTGCCGTCGTTGTGATCTGCAAACATTATCTTATCCTTGTCTTCAAGACGCATAAGTTTGACTCCGCTTGCTTTTTTACCTTGCGTAGGAACGTCGTCGTAACAGTTGAGCGCCATTCCTTCGGCAGTAATGGCAAGAATAAATCCTCTTGCTTCCCTTGTTCCGTCGTCCACTTCCGGCGGAGCGACTGCTCTTACGCTTACGATTTGGTCGTCTTCGTCCTTAAAAGTCATAGCCGTTGTCTGCGACTTTTTATCGAATACAAACTCGCTTATATCTACATATTTTGCCATGCCCAAAGCGGTAACGATAAGTATCTTTTTGCCTTTGAGTTCCGACGGCGTGAAGATATTCAAAAGTACGTCGTCGCTATCAACTTTGGCTATCTTATTGATTCCGATCCCCTTGCTCTTCCATTTATCGTCGTTGAATGCAGATACGGGGAAAGTAACAGCGTTGCCTTTGCTAGTTATGCCGAAGACAAATGATTCGCTGTCCGTTCTGACTACCTTTTTAGCGAGATCCTGCAACGTACAGTTTACGATACTCTTTGACGCTTGATTGTATCCTTTTTCAGGAACGAATTTTACGTTGCCGTTGTAATGAAGTATCATAAATCCTTCTCGCTTTATCTTAGCGTTGAGATCTACGACAGTGTCGTTGATTTTGCTTTCGTGTATGATCTTGCTCTGTCTTGCGTCTTTGTATTTCTTTTTGATTTCAATAAGTTCTTTTTTGACTACGGCGTACTGCTTTGCCTTAGAATTCGTAACGCCGGTGAGATAATCTATCTTTTCAAGAAGTTCTTTCTGCTCTTCGAGCATCTTGTTTATATCCAGTTTGTTCAAACGTTTGAGCGGTATATCCAACACTGCGATAGCCTGTCTTTCGGTCAGTTCGAATCTTATCATAAGCCTTTCTTTGGCTTCGCTGTAAGTCTTACTGTCGAGTACTATATCGACCACTTCTCTGATATTGTTGACGGCTTTGAGCAAACCTTCCAGTATATGCTCTCTCTTCTCCGCGACTTCGAGATCGTACTTGCTGCGCTTATAAATAACTTCTCTTTGGAATTCGACGTAATGTCTGATAATATCCAAAAGTCCCAACTGCTCAGGACGGTTTTTTACGATAGCCGTCATATTAGCGTTGAAATTGCATTGCAAATTCGTCTTTTTGAACAAAAGCGCCAACATAACGTTGGGATCGACTTCTTTTTTGAGTTTGATAACGCAACGCATTCCCATTCTGTCGGACTCGTCCACAATATCCTGAATACCGCCGAAAAGGTCCTTAGACGTTTCTCTCAACTCGTTGATTTTGGACAGTAATTCCGCTTTGTTGACCTGATACGGGATTTCAGTAATAATAATATTGCTCTTTCCGCCTTCTTCTTCAATATGAGTTTTTGCGCGCAATACTATCTTACCTTTGCCCGTAGCGTACGCTTCTCTAATTCCCTGATTCTCTATAATGATACCGCCGGTAGGAAAATCCGGCGCGGGAATATAGGTCATCATCTCGTCCAAAGAGATATTCTTATTGTCAATATACGCTACTATACCGTCGATAGTTTCGTGCAAATTATGCGGGGGAATAGACGTGGTAAGTCCTACCGCAATACCGTTTGCGCCGTTGACAAGCAAATTCGGAAGTCTGCTGGGAAGCACTTCCGGCTCTTCCAAACTATCGTCAAAGTTTAGCGTCATAGGAACGGTATTCTTTTCGATGTCTTTGAGCATTTCAAGAGCGAAAGGCGTCATTCTCGCTTCGGTATATCTCATTGCCGCGGCAGAGTCTCCGTCCACCGATCCAAAGTTGCCGTGTCCGTCGACCAGTAGCATTTTGGTATTGAAAGGTTGCGCGAGTTTAACCATCGCGTTGTAAACTGAAGTATCTCCGTGCGGATGATATTTACCCAAACAGTCTCCGACGATACGCGCCGATTTCCTATGCGGTTTGTCCGGCGTCGTTCCCAACTCCATCATTGTATAAAGTATTCTTCTTTGAACGGGTTTCAAGCCGTCTTCTACTCTGGGCAACGCTCTGTCTAGGATAACGTACTCGCTGTACGGTATCATTGAACTGTGCAAAACCTGCTCGAAAGAGCCGTCTATTATTCTTGAATTATCCGCTTCTTCTACTCGTTTGTTCTTTGCCATACCGATTCCTTAATTTTGCCGTATTTGTCTTTTGCCGACGACTCAACTGCGCGAGCCGTCTTTCTTGATACTTTGCGCAATCTTCGCTTCCGCAAACGTCTCTTCCTTATTGAAGTTTGCGTATTCGAATATATATTCTCGTCTCATTTCAGCGCCTTCGCCCATAAGCGTAACGATAAGTCTTTCCGCTTCCGCGCTGTCGTCTATATCCACTTTCATAAGCGACCTGTTTTTGGGGTCAAGTGTGGTTTCCCAAAGTTGTTCGGGATTCATTTCTCCCAGTCCCTTATATCTTTGAAGCGTATAATTTCTTCCGGTGTTTGCCAAAATAGTCTTCAATTCTTCATCGTCGTAAGCGTACTTTACGGTATTCTTTTCCGTAACCTTATACAGCGGCGGCATACCTATATAGAGATGTCCCCCCGTAATCAAAGGACGCATGTATCTGAAAAACATCGTCAAAAGTATCGCTCTTATATGCGCGCCGTCTTGGTCGGCGTCCGCAAGGATAATGACTTTATGATATTTGAGATTGTTTATATTGAAATCCTTTCCGAATCCCGTCCCCAACGCGTTTATTATCAGTTTGATTTCTTCGTTTTGAAGTATCATTTCAAGTTTTTTCTTCTCAACGTTGAGCGGTTTTCCTCTCAACGGAAGGATCGCTTGACAGGATCTGTCTCTACCCTGCTTCGCGCTTCCGCCCGCGCTGTCGCCTTCGACGATAAACAATTCGTTGAGTTCAGGTTTTCTTCCCGAGCAATTCGCCATTTTACCGATAAGGTTGGATGACGTTAGACTGTTGAGATTTCTTGCGACTGATTTTGCCTTAGCCGCGCTCTCTCTCGCTTTCGCCGCGATTTTCGCTTTGTCAAACACCGCGTCGATAACGTCTTTTTTCGCTTTGTTAAGAAAATCTTTGATAGCGTCGGTCAAGAGATTTTCGACAAGATTTTTTACTTCCGGATTGCCCAGTTTAGTCTTCGTCTGTCCTTCAAACTGAACGTTCTGCATTTTCAATGCCAAAACGGCCGTCAATCCTTCTCTGTAATCTTCGCCGTTGAAATTCTGCTGCTTTTCTTTGATGATATTCTTCGCTCTGCCAAAATCGTTGAGCGCTCTGGTCAATGCCGACTTGAATCCCGTTTCATGCGTTCCGCCTTCCGTTGTGGGGATATCGTTGACGTAACTAAATACGCTCTCGGTATACGTATCCGTATGTTGGAAAGCAAGTTCCACTACGAAATTGCCCTGTTTTCTCTCAACGTAAACCGGCTGAGAATACAAAGACGTCTTTCCTTCGTTGAGATGCAATACGAAATCGCTGATACCGCCTTCGTAGCAATACTTCTTTACCTTCGGTCTACCGCCTTCGCTGAGTTGACGGTGATCAGTGATCGAAAACTTTACTCCGCCGTTGAGAAAAGCAAGTTCTTTTATTCTTTTGGCTATCGTATCAAAAGAAAAAACTTCTTGCCCAAAAACTCTTTCGTCGGGTTTGAACGTAACTCTCGTACCTTTGAGTTTGGGATCGCAAGGCTTTGAAGTAAGGTCCTGCAATTTGCGACCGCTGGCAATATCGCCGTTTGGCAATTCGTAAGAATGAAATTTAATATTGTATTGCGTACCTTTTTTGAAAACGTCTACGGTAAGCCATTCGGAAAGCGCGTTTGTAACCGACGCGCCCACGCCGTGAAGACCGCCCGATACCGAATAATTTTTATTGTTAAATTTTCCGCCTGCGTGCAAAGT
>JAIEEW010000183.1 GCA_029067255.1 Clostridia bacterium
TTTTTATATTTTTCCAAAATTTTTTTATACAATTCGGTTATATCTAAAATTTTAACTGATAGATGCTTTTATCATAAAAAAAGTCCCCGAGATTATCCGCTCGGGGCAATTGCGCAACACTCGTATAGAAAGCGTAAAACGCGCTTAAATCCGCTTACTTGCTTTTTTCTTAAAATCTCGTCCGATAAGGCAAATCTTCTATGAATGCCCGTATACAGAAAATACGTTTTCAATGCAACGGCAAAATATTTTGTCAATTTTTATATACTTTATTACATTTTATATGGCGTTGCAATCCCCAAAAGTCCCAGCGCGTTGCCCAGCACCTGTCTGACCGCTTTCGTAAGCGCTAGTCTTGCGTTTTTAATAGGTTCGCGCTCAGTATTTATTTTATTCTCAAAATAGAATTTATTGAAAGCCTGCGAAAGATCGACAGCATATCTGGTTACTACGCTCGGCTCGTACTTCTTTGCGCTTTCTCTTAAAATTTCGGGATACTTGTCCAAAAGCGATATTACCGCTTTGCACGAGTCGTTGTCCAGTCCGTTATAATCGATCTCATTACCCATTTCTCCGCACTTATCGAAAAGGGAATTACATCTCGCGTAAGTGTACTGAACGTAAGGTCCGGTTTCTCCTTCAAAATTAAGTACTTTATCAAAAGAGAAAACCATATCTTTTATCCTGCTGTTGTACAGCACGCCGAAAAGCACGGCGCCTATCCCCACTTGCTCGGCAATCTCTTCCTTGCCTGCAAGAGTCGGATTTTTTTCGTCAATGACCGCTTTTGCCTTCGCTACCGCCGTATTGAGTACGTCTTCGAGAAAAACAACGTTGCCGCCGCGCGTAGACATAGACCCGCTTTCCAAAGAAACCATACAGTGAGCGACGTGGATCATATCTTTATCCCAGTCGCAGTCAATCATTTCAAGAACCTTGAATATCTGTTGAAAATGCAAATTCTGTTGATACGCCACGACGTATAAACACTTATAAAAATCATAAGTGTTTTTTCTGTAAAAAGCCGCCGCCATATCTCTCGTGGCGTAAAGCGTCGCGCCATCGGAGCGTTGCAAAAGACAAGGCGGCATCAAATCGTCTTCAAATTTTACTACCTTTGCTCCATCGCTTTCTACTAGCAATCCTTTTGCTTTGAGTTCGTCAAGCACAGGTTGCATTTTATCATTGTAAAAAGACTCGCCGGCATAACTGTCGAAACTTATATTCAACCGCTTGTAAATCCTGTCGACTTCTTTGAGCGTGATCGCTTTGAAATATTCGAAAAGTTCAAGCGCTTCTTTGTCTCCGTCTTCTATCGCCTTGAACCATTCTCTCGCCTGATCGGAAAGGGACGGATCCTTTTCTTCTTCTTTATGAAATTTGACGTAAATATCGACAAGCGCGCGCACTCCCCTTTTATTGATATCTTCTTTATTTCCCCAAAGTTTGTACGCGACGATAAGTTTGCCGAACTGAGTCCCCCAATCGCCGAGATGATTTATTCCTACGACGTTGTAACCCAACGCTTTATATATACGGTATATTGCTCCGCCGAGCGCCGTATTGAGCAAATGTCCCATGTGAAAAGGTTTTGCGATATTTACCGACGAGTAATCTATACAAATAGTCTTTCCTTTACCTTCGTCGCTTTTGCCGTAGTTTTCGCCTTGTTTCAAAACGTTTTCAAGCGCCTGCGAAGCATAAAGCGCGTTGTCAAACTTGAAGTTGACAAATCCCGCAACCGCTTTTACTTCTTTTATCATTCCGCCTATCTTTGCGCCCGCGGCAATTTGTTCGGCTATTGCAACCGGCGATTTTCTCATCTCTTTGGCAAACTTAAAACACGGTATACACAAGTCGCCCATCGCGCTGTCTTTCGGCGCGACGATAAGATCATATACGCTCTGTCCGTCGAGCCCTGCCAAATCTATACTATCGACAATCAACTGTTTGTAATCCATAAAAACCTCTGCAATATATTACCGTATTAAACGTTGAATCTGAACAGCACTACGTCGCCGTCTTTGATAACGTATTCCTTTCCTTCGCTTCTTACCTTACCTTTTTCCTTTGCCGCAACGTAAGAACCGCATTCCAAAAGCACTTGCCAATCGACGATCTCCGCGCGGATAAATCCTTTTTCAAAATCGCTGTGTATCTTTCCTGCCGCCTGCGGCGCTTTCGTGCCTTTCGTTATCGTCCACGCTCTTGTTTCTTTCTCTCCTGCGGTGAGATAACTTATAAGTCCGAGCAGGTCATAACAAGCCGATACGAGTTTGTCCAGACCGCTCTTGTCAATGCCGTATTCCTGTTGAAACATAGCCTTATCTTCGGCGTCCATTGAAGCGAGTTCTTCTTCAAGTTTAGCGCAAATGACGACGGTTTTAGCGCCCTGCTTTTGAGCGTAATCTTTGACGGCTGCGACGTAAGAATTATCTTCTCCCGCAACTTCGTCTTCGCTTATATTTGCCGCATATATTACCGGTTTTGACGTCAAAAGAAACAAATCTCTCATCATTTCTTTCTCATCGTCGCTCATTTCTATAAGACGGGCGGGTATACCTTTTTCAAGTTGGGCGTAAACTCTGTCCATGAGTTCCGCTTCTACAAGATACTTTTTATCTCCGCCCTTTGCCGACGTTCTCGCTCTGTTTGCGCGTTTCTGTACGCTTTCCATGTCGGCGAATATCAATTCAAACTCTATAGTTTCTATATCACGCAACGGGTTTACGCTGCCGTCGACGTGAGTTATGTTGCTATCGTCAAAGCATCTTACAACGTGAACTATCGCGTCGACTTCTCTGATATGAGAAAGGAATTTATTGCCTAATCCTTCGCCTCTGGACGCGCCTTTAACCAATCCCGCTATGTCCACGAATTCAAGTACCGTCGGCGTAACTTTTTTGCTATTGTAAAGTTTCGCGAGTTTGTCAAGTCTGTCGTCGGGCACCGCAACCACTCCCACGTTGGGTTCTATAGTGCAGAAGGGATAGTTTGCGCTTTCCGCCCCCGCTTGCGTGATCGCGTTGAACAACGTACTTTTTCCCACGTTGGGAAGTCCTACTACTCCGAGTTTCATTTTACACCTCTGTTTTATATCGGTTTCTACCGATTTTCAACGGCAATAGCCGTAATTATTTCTCTTCGCATTCTCCGTCGGAACGGACGCTTTCTTCGACATTTTCTTCCGCTTCATTACCGTCGTCAGAAGATGCTTCGCCGTCG
>JAIEEW010000184.1 GCA_029067255.1 Clostridia bacterium
AAAGAAAAATTTCCAAAATTTTGTAGAAAAAAATAAAGTTTTTTAATATCAATTATTTGATTATACAAATTATATTTGTTATAATAAAAATGATTTCACAAATCAAAATAAAAGGTAGGTACAGTATGTCGGATAACATCAAAGAAGAGTGCGGTATTTTCGGAATATACGATAAGTCGAATATCGGCAACATAGCAAATCAAGTCTACTTCGGACTCTTTGCTCTCCAACACCGCGGACAGGAAGCGGCGGGTATTGCCGTCAACCGCGACAGAGAAATAACTCTTGTCAAAAATCTCGGTCTGGTAAGCGAAGTTTTCAACGATAATAATCTCGCTCATTTGCAGGGCGAAATAGCAATAGGACACGTCAGATATTCCACTACGGGCAATAATACTCCCGAAAACGCTCAGCCAATAAGCGTAAAATACGCAAAAGGCAATCTCACGGTATCCCACAACGGCAATATTACCAACGCCAAAGAATTGAGAGAAAAACTCGAATCGAGAGGCGCGATATTCCACACGACGAGCGACAGCGAAGTCGTATCCTATCTTATAGCCAACCAAAGACTTAAATCCAAAAGTATAGAAGAAGCGGTTGAGAAAGTCTTCCCTATGTTGCAAGGAGCGTTCTCCCTTTTGATCATGAGTCCGAGAAAACTCATTGCAGTAAGAGACAGATTCGGTATTCGTCCTTTGTGTATGGGCAAACTTAAAGACAACGTTATTTTCGCAAGCGAAAGTTGCGCTTTCGAAACGATAGGCGCGGATTTTGAAAGAGACGTTCTGCCCGGCGAAATCGTGATAGTAAACGAAAACGAAACTATCTCGAATAAAAAGTACTGCTCCAACCGCAGCGGACTTTGTATTTTTGAACATATTTACACCGCCAGACCCGACAGTGTGATAGACGGTCAGAGCGTAAACGAAGCAAGAATGAACGCGGGTAAAATGCTCGCCAAAAAAGCGCCTGTCGACGCGGACGTAGTAATAGGCGTACCGGATAGCGGACTGCCCGCGGCAATAGGTTATTCGCACGAAAGCGGTATTCCATACGGAGTAGGTCTTATCAAAAACAGATATATAGGAAGAACGTTTATTCAACCTACTCAAGCAATGAGAGAAAGAAGCGTTGCGCTCAAACTCAACACTCTCAAAAGCAACGTTGAAGGCAAGAGAATCGTAATGGTAGACGACTCTATCGTAAGGGGCACTACCCTTGCCAATATAATAAAACTTCTCAAAAAATCTGGCGCAAAGGAAGTGCACGTCAGAATATCTTCTCCGCCGTTTATTTATCCTTGCTTCTTTGGCACGGATATTCCGTCGAGAAAAGATCTCGCTTGCAACAACTATACAATGGAAGAACTCCGAATAAAAATAGGCGCGGATTCGCTCGTATTTATGGATACGGCTACAATCGACCAAATTGCGCCTGACTCTACGGTAAAATTCTGTAAAGGTTGCTTTACCGGCAAATATCCTTGCCGCGTACCGGGAGAACATGACGACAAAAATATTTTGGAATAATACTTAGCGCAAACAAATAAAATACGCCGTTGCAAGATTTGTAACGGCGTAATTTTTTGCTATTGACAAAAAGACGATTCTACAATTTGATTCGACCGGTTTCTTTTAGCCATTTTTTATATTCTTTTTCACTCGCTTCCTGCTCAATTACCGCGTACATATCTTTTACTGAGCCATCGTAATTAGTATTTAATTTATCATCAACGTATCTTACCATTTCAAGATATAATTTATAAAATGCTTTATCTTCCTTTAATTCGCCCAACCTATTTATCGTCGCCAAACAATTATACGCCGTATGCCATGCGAGTAATTGTTTTGTGTATATAGTTTTGGTGCGTTCAATCTTTGTGTTGTTGTTCATTTTCGCGCCTACTGTTCGATTTTGATATAGCGAATTTAATTAGACTTTTCGTCTATGCCGTCGTTGTGCTTGATATTCTCTTTATATTCTTTAATGCACATTATTTCGTTTGCGTCCAAATTCAATATTCTGCATACGTTTGAAAATTTTTCTAATGAATACATTATCACTACTGACAGTGTGTTGTATCTTCTTAATCCCAACTTTTTGGCTATCTCCCTTTCCGTCATTCCGCTATTCTTTATCGCTTCGTCTAGTTTTGCTTCAATTTGTCTAAATCTTATCATTTTTTTGCTCCTTAGTAGTTGATTTATTATATTGTAAATCAATGCATTCTGTAAAATCATAATTTATCGCTAACGGGCATAATAAAATTTTTTACAACTCAAAAATCATTATATTTTATAAATTACAATAAAAAACTAACGACTTTTCGCTAGTTATCGTTTTATTTATTGATTCTATATTAGACTAGATATTTCGACTTCGCTGTCGCTACGCTCAATATGACGGGTAATATATCTTTTCTCTGTACTCTCAATATTACAGTAGAATAGATTAAGTATATC
>JAIEEW010000185.1 GCA_029067255.1 Clostridia bacterium
ACGCCGCTCGCATGGCAAATATGACTTTTTCGGAAAGAGCGTTTGCGCTAAAAAATTCTTCGGCTTTGTCTAAAACCGCTTTTGCAAACGGTTTATAAAAATCTGTCCACGTCAAACAATCCGGAGATAGAGTATCGCCAAACTTTTCATTTTTGCAGCAGTGTATTTCATGTAATGCAGTGGTTACTTTATCAGCGAAATCAAGACGTTTACGCTTGCTCGCCAACAACATTCCGAAAGTCATAAGCGCATTTTTACCTTCAATAATTTCCATTGCGTAACAGTCTACAGGGATAGTATTATCCGCATTTCTAACGAATAGAACTTTAGGGATTTGTATGGGGCAGTTTTGCGCAAGAAGTTTCAGGTCGCGCACTTCTTTTTCAAGCATATCGTTTGCTCTTAAAAATTTTATAACGAATCTTTTCCCATCTAATAATTCGATCCTGAAAGCGCGTCCGAACGAACCGCCGCCGAGATATTTGATTTTTTTTGCCGCTTGTCCAAACTGTTCTTTTGCGATTATGGCGGAGTATTGGTTTGCTGTGTTTTTATCAAGTGGTATTGCTGTAATTCTTTCTACCTTCATTATTGCGCTCCTTGCAAATAGTTTCAATACTATTATATATAGCCATATTAGAGTAACGCAATATTCCCAAATTACAAAATTATTTCCTTATATGACTTTTACTTAAAGAGATTGCGGTATTCCGATGGTTTCATCCCGAGTAAGGAAAAGAATTGTTTGTATAAGCCTGAAGCGTTTGAATAACCTGATTCTGCAGCAATATCTTCTACGGTCAACTCGCTTTCGATTAAAAGGCGTTTAGCGCGGTTTACGCGATAAGAACTTAATAAATCCGAAAAACTTTTGCCGGTTTGGCTTTTTATCAAACGGCTTATATAGTTTGCGTTATAGTTTTGTATAGCGGCGAATTCCGATAGCGACGCAGTTTTGATATTATCTTCAAAATAACTATTCAGCAATGTTTCCAACGCAATATTATTCTTTTTAGAATTCAACAACTCTACAAAAATAATATTAAGAAAACTGCGAATGACCAAGTCTTTGAATTGGCTTTTGCACGATTGTTCTGCCAAAAGTTTCAGAATAGCAAACTCAGCAGTTTCTGATACGTTTTCAAATAAGATTTTTTCATTGCATGGGAGTGCGCTTAAAATTTCGCCGCCTGTTAGGTCAAATAGATCGCAAGGGATGACAATTTTTAATATAATATCCGATCGTTTGATTTTTTCTATTAAATGTACGGCGTTAGGATATATCAATAAGCATTGTTTTTCTGTCAAGCAGAGTTTAGATCCGTCTTTGAATTGTTGCCAAGACTTGCCGCGATGAACGTAAATTAGTTCATAAAATTTGTGGCAATGAAAATACGGCGTTTGACTTTGGGTATGTTTTTTTACATAAAATTCGTTGCTTTGTCTTATAGGGATAATAGGGAATTCGGTAATTCTTCCCAACATAAAATCTCGCGCCGAAATAGATAACGAATTAGCCGTATCCAAGATCTCCTTGCTATTGAAAAACTCGTTTTTGATAGCGGCTATAATAAGCGATTCTTCGTTCGCCTGTTTATTATCGTCGGATTCGTGTTTATTTAATATAGTCGAAAAGTTCCAATCTCCAATCATAATCTATATTATATCACTTAATTGCAACTTATTCAATTATTGCTTATTAAGGTTTTACAGTTATATAAGAAAACTTTTCAAATCCGCTCAACGTTATGATGCGTCTATGGCAGCGCAAAGCGGAGTAGCGGTATCTAAAAGACTTTATGACTTACGCGCTAATTCATAACTTTTATCAATCAGTTTTTCAAATTTTTCCAAAGGCACAGTTCCGTCAAGACAAATCGTTATCCAGTGTTTTTTGTTCATATGATAGCCTTTGAAAATATTTTTATTGTCAACAATAAAATCTATATTTTCTGGATTTGTCCTTAAATCTATAATTTCGATTTTATCGTTTGACGGCAATCCAAGTTTGTTTTTAGTAACGGTAAGTAACGCGCCGTACCATTTGCGATTGTCCTTCCTTCGCCAAATCGCGTTGTCAGGGAATTTGTCCCATAAATATTCCAAATTATCGCCGAATTTATTCTCTACGTATCGTATTATTTTTTGAGCGTATTCGCTTTTGAAAACACACTTATCAAAGCACTTTTCGGCTATATCCAGCATAACGTTTTTGTAAGATGTCCTGACTGCGCCTACAAAACTTCCGCTTGCTTCGTCGTCAAGAAATAGCGTGTAGGGTTCGTTTGTACTCAAATCAATAACATCAGTGTCAATATCGGAATTTGTGATCTTTATAGTCAATGCAAATTGACCGTCAATAATATTGATACTGTAAAAATAAGCGTCAGTTGATTTATTAAAACCGTAATTTTGCAATTTTGAAAAATTAACCTTATAGTCTTTGAAAATACGCTCTAAAATCTTATTCATATCTTGCTCCGATAGTGTTTCTAATTGACAATATTATATCGCAAATGAAATACAATTTCAATTAGATAATTCATACGCTTTTCTAAAGCAATATTTATCTTACACTGTATGTCGAAAATTTGGTATAAAAATAATGAATTTCCGCGGACTTTCGTCAAACGGTTTTCAAGATAACTGCCGAGGAACTTGCAGGCAATAGGACAGAGAAGACTTTTCATATAAAGTTATCACCGCCGACACTCGAGATTGAACCATCAGGCTATACGAATGTAATTCGTTACAAAGTGAAGGACGAAGTCGGCGGATTGATTACATACGTTAAAATCGATAACGGTGAATGGATTGAACAAAGTGGTAGTGACCTAACATTTGGCTTTGGTGACCAAAATGGAACGTACTATTTCCGTACTATTGACGCTGCAGGTAATGTTGTTACTGCAACTGCTGTGCTTTTCACACAAGTTATTCACGACTTTGGCAATTTGGCTGACGCTTACAATGGATATAAGTTAAATGCATGGTACGAAGTAACGTTGCCGCAATATATATTTGGGATAAGTTCCGATCATAAAGATATAGCGGGCAAGTACACGTTTGAGAATTATGACGCTGCTTACGCATGGTGTTTGTCTGTTGAAGAAGAGTATCGAGTGCAGACACGATCAAATGGTTGGGTATATGTGTCGGCAACAAATGAAAGCATATCTCAGGTATATACTAGTCGCGAAGATTTAGAAAAGGTATTAAATAAATATGTGTCTCGCTACATCAGCGGTCGTAAAATCATATCGTCTTCTGGCAATGATAATTATTACATTATTAAGGATGAAGATGGACGAACTGATGAATATGCATTTATACGTCAAGATATTCGATTGCCGGGCTTTTTAAGTGATTATGCCAATTTAGAAATTTTGCAGATTAGTAGCAAATATGTCTTTAAGCGCTTAGCGGCCGCAGTTGCGCCAACAAAGGTGTCTTTGACTTACATTGCAGACGATTACTCTCTACAAACGCAAAAAACAATTGAAATTCCTTATGGAAAGAGTATTAAATCAGTGCTAGAAGCAACTGACATGTATAGACAAGGATATTATATCGTCAATGAATGCGATGTATGCGGTAATTCACAAAGTTATTTGGTTTATATAGACTTTGAAGCACCTAAGATTCGTGCTGAAGTAGAATTGGGCGATGGCACAAAGAAAGAATTGTTATTTGATGGCGATTTCGTAGAAGACAACGCAGGCACGTTTTATTATCTATCTTTTAGGATAGAGAGTATTCTCGATAACATTGACACATATAATGCGATCAAAATCGAAGGCAGAGGACTGACTACGGCAATATATGCACAAGGCGACGAGTTGCCTGTGCTTGATGCAGTGTTAGGCGGCGGACAATACACAATAACGGTTTATGACCGATCCAGCAATATTTTTCAGTTCAAAGTAAACATAGCGAATAAAGAACCTTCTATGGAATATAACAGCCTAAGACCTACAAATCGTCAGTTGACTTTATATTTTGCTACAAACGACAATCTTAATCAAATTGTGAGTCTCGATATATAAAATCAACGGTTCTGGGGAGAGTGTAAAGATCGAGCGTGACGATTTAGGTATGGCAATTGACTTTACTACGTTGGAATATAATTTTACTACAGGTGGGAAGTTTTTTGCCATTATTAAGGATCGTTACGGCAGAGTGATAGTAACGGATCCAATCTTTTATGAACGTGGATTGCCTTCAGGTGAATTGACGACATCGTTAAACAGCATTACAAACAAGGATGTGTATTTTACTTATACCGTAGGCAACAGTGTTATCGTATACGCCTATGACGAGAATGGTGACCTTGTACTTTATACTGATTATTTGATCGAATATGATAATTTGAATAAGATCTATTCGTTGGGCTTTTTGGCAAGCGAGGGATTAGAGCGTCAATACATGATACACCTTTACAATGAATCTGATGACAATCTATATATGGAATACAATTTCGGTATCGATACGGTGATTGCAGAAGTTAAAATCAAAGATTACAACAACAAGAACATAGAGAAAGGCGGATATACCAACCAAGCATTTACTCTGAATTGGTCGGAATCTAACGTCAGAGTAAAGTACACTGTTGGTTCGAGTGGCATGAGTGCAACATACTCTCGCGGAGACCTTTTAAGCAGCAACGGATTGTATACATTTACTGTGCTGGATAGAGTAGGAAATGCTGAGACGTTTACCGTTTATCTTGACAATATCGTGGACTACACATTGGACGGCGGAAAGATAGTCAATGTAGGCGGAAAGTATCTCACGAATTCGCCAGTTGCGTTGACAGTCAACGAAATGATATCGGAATGGATCGTCGCCGATGGCAAAGATATCGTCAATGGTGTTCCGATAACTCAAGAGGGTGTATATGTAATTACGATATCTGATCGTTACGGCAATACCGTCGTTGTAACAATCGAACTTGACTTGACAGCGCCTGAAATGACGTTGCGAGGTGTTGAGAACGATGGCGCTACAAAATACAGTGTTACAGTATGTTTTGAAGATGGGGCAAAATGCTATATTATGCGAGGCAATTCTGTTGTCAGAGAAATTAGAAACGGAGAGATTTTTGACGAACATGGTTCGTACTCTTTGCGAGCCGAAGATATTGCCGGCAATACGGTAGACAAAAAATTTACGATAGATAGAAAAGTCGACTATGAGTCTAACGTGATTAATAATCAAATCACTACAGAAATCGTTGCTTTTACTCTTTCAGAAGAGGGCAACGTTGAAGTAGTTAAAGATGGTTAAGCCATCGATGCCGCCAAGACCTATTCCGAATCAGGTAAGTACGTGCTTACCGCTACGGACGGCGTAGGTAACGCTTTGGTTTTCTCTTTTATGATATTGCCTAAAAATTCGCAAGAAGTGAGCATTGTGTTTACGTCAAATCAAATATTGACGTCTGCGAAGTTCAACGGTGAGAATGTTAAGTTGGATTTCATCGATGACACAAAGAAAAAATTAGAATTGAATGAGACTGGTAAATGGGTACTGACGATTAGTGATATTGAGCAAAATCAGAGTTTTACCGTCTATTTGAATGTAGACAACGTAGTGCCAAGCGTTGATTTGATTTGGTCGAACAATACGGTTTCGTTCTCGCGCTTAAATAAAGACGGCGTAATTGCCAAATTGTTCAAAGACGGCGAAGAAGCAAAGTGGTCGCAATCTCTCGTAGTCAAAGATCCTGGACATTACGTTCTCGAATTGTCGGACGATTACGGCAACGTCAACGTCATAGAATGGGATTTGAAATATCGTCCAAACGCTTTGTCAGTTATGCTGATAGTATTCGGATGCTTGGCTGCTGTGGGTGTAGTTATATTGATTTTAGTCAAGAGATTTAGAGTCAAGGTAAGTTAAAAATAATGCGGGTAACCGCTCTATATAGATAAATAAAATTGGAGGATATACTTATGAAAATGAAACTTTTTTCAATGCAAATGCTCGCGGCTGCGGGCGACACAGGAGCGCTTGAAAACAACTTGACTGATTTCGGTTCTCAACTCAATGCTCTTATAGGAGTAATTTGGCCTTGGCTTATCGGCGTAGGTTTAGCACTAGTTGCTCTTTGGGGTGCGTTTATTGGTATTAAAGTCATAAAGGCGAAAAAAGCAGAAGAAAAGCAAGAAGCAAAAGCATACATTAAGCAATTGATCTTGGGGATTGCGGTTGTTTTCATTATAGCAGCAGGTTTGCCGCTTATAATTTCGGGTATGGCAACATGGGCAGGTACGAGTATCGTAAAGTTCAATTGAAAAAGCCATGGCACTTGAGCGTTCCAAATAAAACGAACGCTCAAGCAACTGCGGTAAAGACAAATCGTAAAGACGATTGGAGAAATACATGGAAGATTTTGAAACACTTTTTTTGAATTGGTAAACAAGATAAAAAGTAAACGTAGTGAACTAGAACAAGCGTGCGATGAATTGCAAAAGTTACTCGATCAGCGAATCGCCGAAATAGGAAGGGGAAGTACACACAAGAAAAAATAGAGATTTTTGGAAGAATATTAGTTATGGCTAAATCAAACGGTAAAGACAAATAGTAAAGACGGAGAGATTATGCAATACATGCAGACTATTATCCAATACGATAGAATTCTTCGATGCCAAGTGCAGAGTTAAAACGGACAAGTTTTTTGGGACTTACAAGGTAGTATTCAAAATCTTCTTTCCCGCTTGAATACGAAAAGTTCCAACCAACGTCTGTGCTGATGCTCTCTATTTTCTTAGTACGATTATTAAACATACCAGTCTCAGTATAAGAGGAGTCGGAAGCGCTAGGGGCGTGATGAAAGCGATTGAAAATCCGGTATTTGGCTTTATTACGAAAGAATGTCGGACCTTCTGTCATTTCGATCTTAAGATAGAGATAACCATTGTTGTGATGATAGTAATCTGGATTGTCGTCTATATAATAAATGCTACGCCACGTGCCGACAAAATCTTTTGGAGATGCGTTGTAACTCAAATAAATTGCTCCCTTTGTTTTTATTACATTCTAACATAGGGGGAGCAAATAAATCAATAGGAGATATAAAAATGGTAAAGACGATTGGTAAAGACAACTATATTTTTTCTTGTGCTCACGGCATAGAAAAAGCCGTCCCCGAATAGGGAACGGCAGGAAATCAAAGCAGTAGTTTATTTTTCTGAAATATAGTCGGGCCAGTCGGAGTCAGAAATGCGAATATATTTGTGTTGTTCAACTTTTGGGTCTTGTAGATTACCATCTACGAGTGTCCAAGTTTCAGGGGACGATTGACCGCGTCGGCCACTAAAAGAGTAAATTCCTGTTTCTTTCTCAAGAGTCCAAGAAGAATAGTCGTCTTGTTCGCATACGATAGAAGAAACATTATTGCACCAATATATTGTTGCAGTTCCATCTTTGCGAACGATAAAGTATGCAGAATCATACTTTGAACCGCTGACAGTTCTATAATACTTGCCTACAATCGGATCGGTGTTATCCGTGCAAGCAACGAAAGAGAGAGCACAAGAAAGAATTAAGATTAGTAGCAAACAAGTAGCAATAGTTTTTTTCATAAAACACCCCCCCTAGGTGGATATATAAAAATTCTAACACATCAAGGAGCAAAAATCAATAGGAGAGAAGATATGAAAATATTCTTTTTGAAAATTTTAATGTGGTTGCAGATAGGTCTTTCAAGGATAGTGGATATGGTAATGCAACTTTTCTCGGTGTTTTCCGGCATCGATACAATTAAGGTTGACGGTAAAGAAGAGTCGTTGCTATTGTACTTTATAGGCAACACGACGGTAATCAAAGTATTTTGGGCTATTCTAATTATTGGCGTCTTTTGCGTATTCATATTTACGGCAATAGCGATAATAAAGAATATGGTCGTTATAAAAAAGACTGTGTCGCAGATTTTAGGAAAAATGCTTATCTCAATGTTTTCGATGATAGTAGTGGTAATTTGCCTATTTGGTTTTATTTTTGGCGCAAATTGCGTTCTTACCGAAATTGACGTCGCATTTAACCAAGGCTCGGAATTGACGATAGGGCAACAACTGTTTGACGCATCAATTACCGATGCGGCTTGGGTAAATCCCGATTTTGCCATCAAAGACGAAGATGGAATTTCACAAGGAATGAAAGAGGTGTTTGGCACTGACAATAAAGGTAAAATCAATAAAGATTGGGACGGAGTAACACCAGACAAGATATTTGGCACTTATAAGACTGATTGGATGTTCGAAAATATAGAAAAGCCAAATGAAGACCAAATTGTAAATATAGAAAAATACGATTTCTTTATCGGTTTACCAAGTTCTATAATTATGGCAATTGTGCTATTTATAGCGGTAATGGGACTTGTAACAAGATTATACGACCTTGTGTTTATCTTCCTTACGTCGCCACTTATAATGTCAACGTTGCCAGTTGATGACGGTGCTAAATTCAAGTTATGGCGCGAGACTGCAATCTCAAAGACATTGTTGGCTTACGGAACAGTGTTTTCCGTCAACATTTACATAATATTGATGCCATTGATAAGTAAAATAACGATACCAGGCAGCAATGCGTTAACAACGCTGATGCGTGTTTTACTCATAATTTGCGGAGCATTGACGATAAGCAACGGACAAGTATTCTTTGCCCGATTATTGGGAACGGATGCGCAGGAGAGCAGGCAAGCGGCGTACGGAATGCGTACGATGTTTGCCGGCGTGATGGGATCAGCACGAGCTGTCAAAGGCGCAGCCCGCATGACTTTCGGTCAGTACAATGCATATACTGGACATCGCGAGCGTGGACTTATTCAAGGCACTGGCAAAGTATTAGGAGCGGCAGGAACTGTGTTGACCGGTGGATTTAAGGACAAAGCAGGAAATACTCTCGGCTTTGGCAATGCCGTTGGTAGCAAGATGGGACAAATGTAAGAAAAGTTGCGGACCAACTGGCAAGAGAATAAAGGTCTTGTAGGCAATTTCGCAAAACATGCCACTAAGGCCATTAGTAATCTTAATCCACGCAATCATGATCCAATGAATAAACTTAGAAAGAGAATGGATCAGATGAAATAGAAAGCATAGGAGATGAATTATGTTAAAGTACATACCTAAAAAACAAAAATTAAAAGTACGATTTGGAAATAGTATTCGTTGAAAGATATTTTTATCGTAGGAATAATGTTTGTCGTTGTAGTTGCTATTTTGATGAGAATCTCAAAGGCAAGTGGCCCGTAGGAATAATTA
>JAIEEW010000186.1 GCA_029067255.1 Clostridia bacterium
CTGATAAGAGAGTCATTACTATTTTCGGTTGCGGCGGCGATAGAGACGTAACTAAACGTCCCATTATGGGCAAGATAGCAAGCGAAATGAGCGATATAGTAATTGTAACTTCCGATAATCCCCGTACCGAAAGCAGAGAAGGAATAGCGGGAGATATTTTGCAAGGAGTGAATCCCAAAGGTAAACTTTACGTCGAACTTGACAGGGCGAAAGCGATTAAGTTGGGCATGGAACTTGCTGACGAAGGAGATATCGTCTTTATTGCAGGCAAGGGAAGCGAAAACTATATAGACGAAAATAATATAAAAGTTCCTTACAGCGATATGCAAGAGGTCAGAAGGTGGTTGGGCTGATCGGGGAGATAAAATGAGCGAAGAAATAAAGTTTATACTTGCAATCATATCGTCGTTTGTTCTGGCAATGGCGCTTTCGCCCTTTATCGTAAGGTTGATGAAAGCGCTTAAAGCGGGACAACCGATACTCGAATACGTGGACAAGCATGAAGGGAAAAGCGGAACTCCGACAATGGGCGGTATAATTTTTTTACTGCCTATGGCGATTATAACTATATTGTTTAGTATCAACGGAGAAAAGATGGGGATCGTAGCAATGGCGATTACGCTTAGTTACGGACTGATTGGTTTGCTCGACGATTTCATCAAAGTAAAATTCAAACACAATAAGGGACTAAAAGCCTACCAAAAGATTATAGGACAGGTGGGTATCGGAATCATAGCGTCAATTTATTGTTATAAAAACGCATTTATAGGTTCGACTATAGAACTTCCTTTTACAGATAAAGTCATAGACCTTCAATGGTGGTTTGTTCCGCTTTGCCTTTTTGTCTATCTTGCTATGACGAACGCCGTTAATTTGACAGACGGTCTGGACGGACTTGTAGGCAAAACTTCTTCAGTAAATCTTACCTTTTTAGCGGTCATAGTATACGTTGCTTACGTTTCGGCGTCAAAGTTGGGGGATACTTTTTATTCATATCAACTTCTTTCTTTGGAATATTTTGTATGCGCATTATTAGGTTCTATGCTTGCTTTTGTATGGCACAACAACTATCCTGCTAAGATATTTATGGGAGATACGGGATCGTTGGCGATAGGCGGTGCGTTGGCGTGTATAGCAATTTTCATATCTCAACCGCTTATTCTTCTTTTTATAGGCATAATGTATATAGTTTCGTGCATATCAGTAATATTGCAGGTGATTAGTTTTAAGGTCAGAAAAAAAAGAATTTTTCTTATTGCGCCTTATCATCATCATTTGGAATATAAAGGTATTCACGAGAACAGAGTAGTAGGGTTTTATGCCATAGTAACTTTTATTATGAGTGGGGTTGCGTTGATTTCTGTTCTCGTATAGGAGAAGAAATGGAAAAGGCTCTTGTTGTTGGATTCGGCGTTAGCGGAAAAGGGGCGGTTAAACTACTTTTGCGTCAAGGCGTTGAAGTAAGCGTGTATTCCGATACCGCAATTGATTTGTCGGGATTTCCCGAATTGAAAGACGTAAGCAACGTAGGCGAGTATGAGGCGGTGGCGGCCAAGGATCTGGTTGTAATCAGTCCGAGCATAGAAAATACTCATAAGATCGTTGAGTACGCAAAGCGTTTCAATATCCCAGTTATCGGCGAAATAGAATTGGGATACCGTTACTGCAAAGGCGGAATAATTGCCATCACTGGAACAAACGGCAAAACTACTACAACCAAATTGATAAACGAAATTATAAACGCGGGAGAGAAAAAGGCTTACGCTTTGGGCAATATAGGAGAGTCTTTCTGCGCGCATGCTGATAAAATAGGAGAAGACGAGATAGCGGTATTGGAAGTTTCGTCGTTCCAACTGGAAAGCATCAAGCAGTTCAGACCGAGAATTTCGGCTTGTCTAAATATCACTCCCGACCATTTGGAAAGACATAAGAGTCTTGAAAATTACGCAATGGCAAAATTCAATATTTTTATCAATCAAAGTATCGGCGATTGCGCGATACTCAATTATGACGATAGAATTGTTCGAGATTTCTACGATGATATTTATGGCGAAGTATTTTTCACTAGCGCAAAAGCGGAAGTAAAAGGCGCTTATCTTTCAAACGGAAAGATAATCTTGAATATTGACGAACCATACGAGTTTATGAGCGTAGACGATATTCCGCTGAAAGGCGAGTATAATTACCAAAACGTTATGACTGCGATTCTTGCGAGTAAATTGACGGGGATAGAAGATA
>JAIEEW010000187.1 GCA_029067255.1 Clostridia bacterium
GCCGACAGTAAGAGCGATAAACTTCAACCGTACGCCGGCGGCGGTGGCGGGGGAATATCTCTGTCGCCTATGGGTTGTTTGGTGTTTTATGACAACCAACCGACGCTTGTTAAGGTAGATGAAAAAAGCAGCGAAGGCAAGTGGAAGGACTTGATTTCAGCAACAATAAACTTGGTTAAGGATAAGAAATAATGGGCAAATACTTCTCAATTAAATCAATTAGTAAAATAATAGCGATAATTTTAGCCATTATTATTCTTAATTTCATGATAATTCAATTAAATACGGTTATTGAGAATAATTCTATCGTCTCAAACAACAATCGAGCGTGGGAAAAAGTCGCGCCTTCGCAAAACGAAACTTTTGACAAGGTTGCGACAAGCGTAAATAAATCTTCGTCATCGGTAGTTATTGAAGAATCTACGTTGAGGGTGCTTGACGGGTACAATAAGGATCTGCGACTGGAAATGGCTAGCACAACAAAGATCATGACAGCAATGGTGGCCATTGAAAATATCGAATTAGATAATGAGATAACTGTTGCCGACGAGGCTGTCGGAGTAGAAGGATCTTCAATATATTTGAAGTATAATGAAATATGGACGATTAGGGACTTGCTGTATGGCTTAATGCTTAGGAGTGGTAATGACGCTGCAGTCGCCATTGCTATTGCGGTAGGCGGTAGCGTTGACGGTTTTGTAAAAATGATGAATGAAAAAGCGGAAGACCTTGGTTTGAAAAATACTCATTTTGAAAATCCCAACGGCTTGCACGGAGAATCGCATTATACTTCTGCTTACGATCTTGCAGTTATTTCCGCTCATGCTATGAGAAATGAAGATTTTAAGAAGATTGTAGGTACCAAAATGTATACGGTTAGCGCAAATGAAACGCATCCGACATATTATTTTGCAAATAAAAACAAGTTGCTTTATAATTACGACGGAGCGAATGGAATAAAAACCGGTTATACTACGGATTCGGGAAGATGTTTAGTAAGTTCTGCCGAACGTAACGGAATGCAACTTATCAGCGTAGTTTTGAATATATACGATACCTACGGAACTTGTTCCGCCGGTATGGATAAGGCTTTTAATGAGTATATTCCAGTAGAGATAGGGCAAAAAGGCGATATATTGGAATCTATTGACGTTGAAGGAGATCAATATGACGTCGCGTTGGAAAACAGTCTTGTTTTGCCGTTGAAAGAAGGCGAAAATCTTGGATTGAGTTGTAAATTCAATATAAGCGGAGATTCTAGTTTGCCTTTGCAAAGCGGTAGCGTAATAGGAAAAATAGAGTTTTATAACGATAATCGTTTGCTTTTTAGCGCAAATATTGTTAATATAAATGAGATTAACGATATAGGAGTATTGCGCAAACTTTCCGCCTATGTAGGCGATTGGCGCGTAAGTTATACAAATGGAAAGACTGAACAAATATTTGGCGTCTACAGGAGCGGCTTCAAGACGGAGCGCTGATAAACTTATAGCGGAAGGGAGAGTTCGCGTCAACGGTAAGACTGTAAAGGAATTAGGGACGTCGATAAACGAGAGAAACGATACTGTAATGGTTGACGATAAAATCGTCAAGCCGGCGTCCGATTATTCCTATATTATGTTTTATAAGCCGAAAGGGTGTATTACGAGCGCGAGCGACGAAAAAGGAAGAAAAACCATTTACGATTATTTAACAGATTTGAATATTCCGCATCTTATTTCGGTTGGTAGACTGGACTATGATACCGAAGGTATGCTTATTCTAACGAATGACGGGGAATTGGCTCACAAACTTACGCATCCGAGTTTTGAAGTTCCCAAAACTTATTCAGTTAAAGTAAAAGGCGAAATGCCCGAGCATAAACTTGCGCAACTTAGAAAGGGCGTGAAAATAGACGGAGAATTGACCAAACGTTGCAAAGTGAAGTTGCTTGAATACAAGGACGGCGAATCAAAATTGCAGATAACCATCACGGAAGGTAAAAACCGTCAGGTCAGAAAGATGTTTGAAGCGGTGGAGAGAGAAGTCGTATTTTTGAAAAGAGTAGCGGTAGGAGATCTTCGACTGGGCGGACTTTCCAGAGGCGGATATAGATATTTGAACGACGATGAAGTATATTATTTGAAGCATATTTAGAACTTAGCGTTTCGACTTTTTGTCGGACGCTTTTTCTTTATAATTTCCTTAAATATTTATTATAAAATATTTTATCATATTTATTGATTTTTTTGCGTCAATTCGCTTGCAAAAAAATCCGTTTGCAAATATAATAGTTATGATTGTGAATTTGAGCGGAAATTTTGACAAAGAATTTCTTATATAAACAATATATAGTAATTAAATTCATTTTTATATACAACATTTTGGAGGTTTTTATGGAGAACAAAACACTCTCGGCAAGCGTTAAGGCTTTAGAGAAAGCTACTTCCGACATAAAA
>JAIEEW010000188.1 GCA_029067255.1 Clostridia bacterium
CTATTACGAGATACTGATCGCGGAGGGAAAGATCCTTTGCCGCTTTTGTCGCTTCTTCTACTTTTGCCTGAATGTCTTCCGCCATTGCGTAAAGCACGGTGAGATAACTTACCGCGGAATTCGCGTAAGCGTCTTCTTTATCTTCTATCGTAGCGTCCGTATAAGCGTCTTTGAGTTCGTCTTCGTCTGCGTCGTAATCGGGATTAGATACGTTGACGTTGATACCCAACTTCGTATAAAGTTCGAGCATTTCCTTATCCGCTTCGTTTTCTGTTTCGCCCGTTGCGATAGCCGCTCTGAAAGACTTGATAAGTTCGTCGTTATTCGGATAAAGGCTCGTAAGGTTGGTGATAGCGGATTTCTGACTGTCCGTAAAGGAAAGCAAAATGCTCTTTACCTGTATATTTTCCTTGCTAGGTCCTGCGTAAACGAACGTCGTTCCGCCTACAGCCGTGGAGTAAGCGTCGCTCTTAACGTACGCTTTGAGATCCGTTTCGACCTGTTTGTCATATCTTATTCTGACGTTGGAACTTACGTTGTTTACCACGTCTTCGCTCTCGCCAACGTGATCGGTATATTTGTCAACGATATAATTCGTCATCGTCTGAACAAGGAAATAATCGTAATCGAGAATTTCGCCGAGACTGTCTTTTACAGATTTGAGCGCCGTTCTCTTAATGTCGTAGTTGGTCTTGTCCGCAACGTCTTTTCTGATAACTGCGTTAACGTAGTTGAAGAAATAAACGTTTGCTATGTCAGAAGGATCGATTTCAATCTCATACTTATCGGAGAAATACTTGATGATGTCCGCGTCAGACTTGATAGAATCGTTTTCTTCGTACTCGGAAGATTCTTCGCTATCGGCAGTCGTCTTTTTGGAGCGAGCCGCGAGATACTCGATATCGTCCTTATCGTCGTCTTCATCTTCGTCGGAAGAACCGTTGTTTTTATCCACGTTCTTCTTTTCTTCTTCTATATTATCCTGCCAACTGTCGTCGAACTGTTTGTTGGTCTGTTCGATACAGTATCTGAATTCGTCTATTGTCATAAACGCTCTGTAAGCGTCGATGGGATTTTCCGATTTATAAGCGTTCCATTTATCAAGCGTCGGATACTTCTCGTCGAAATCTGCGGCGACAAGTTTGTTTTTATACAAATAATCTTGCGCATAGAGAGCAAGCAATTTCTGTCTTGTCAAAGAGTTGTAGAAATACTCTACTACCTGTTCTGCGCTCCAACCGAGTTGGCTCATATAAGACGCGCCGTACGTATTTACGTAGTTGACTACTTCTCCTTTATATACGACGTTGGAAATCACGCCGTTGCCGGTGTCATAACTTACGGTCGCAAGCACTTGATGGTAATCTCTGTTCGCGTTCGTACCGAAAAGCGAGCATCCTGTCAGAAAAACCGACAGCAACGCTACCAAAAGTACGAGAGCAACAATCTTCTTTTTCATATACTACTCCTTAAAAGTACGATATATTTCCGTCTATTATTATAATTAAATAATATTATGCATAATCTATTATACACAATCGCGGTTGGGTTGTAAACACTTTTAGCCAAAACTTTTTTCGCATTTGAGCAAAAAGCCCTTAACTGCCGCCAATTTTTCTCTTATCGGGCGGAATTTGCATGCAAAATGCAATTTTGGACAGTCTTCGTAAGTCAAGTTGACGTCGTCGCCCGCTTCTCCGACCGCATACATAACCGACTTGTTTTTGAAACAGTCGCCGTCCGCAAAAGTCAGATAAGTCGCTTTTGGGTTTATATCTATTTGCTTGACGCCTATTTTGCTCGCAAGATTGCGGATAAGTCCGAGTTGGAACAAATATTCGGTTTCTTCCGGCAATTTTCCGTAAGACTCCGCCACGCTCTTTGACAGTTTATCCAACGCTTCAGGCGAATCAATATCCAACGCGTTTCTATAAAGTCGCATACGCATATCTTCGTCGGAAATATACTTTTTGTCTATATACGCGCTGAAATTGACAACGAGTTTGATCTCTCCCGCTTCTTTCTCAGTAATTCCCTGCAACTCGTCGATAGTCTGTTTGAGAAGTTTGCAATACATATCGTAACCGACCTTTTCTATATGCCCGTGCTGTTCCTTGCCCAAAATATTGCCCGCGCCGCGTATTTCCAAATCTCGCATGGCTATTTTGAATCCGCTTCCCAACTCAGTATAGTCGAGTATCGCCGAAAGACGCTTGCTTGCGTCGCCCGTCAGCACGCAATCGGGATTGACGGTAAAATAAGTGTAAGCGATTCTGTTGCTTCTGCCCACTCTTCCACGCAACTGATACATCTGAGAAAGTCCCAGTCTGTTGGCTTCGCAGATTATGAGCGTATTCGCGTCGGGTATATCTATGCCGTTTTCGATTATCGTAGTGCTTACAAGCACGTCGTACTCTTTGTCGTAAAACCTGCCTATCTTGTCTTCAAGCGTTTCCGCGCTCATTCTTCCGTGAGCGTAATCCACTTTTGCGCTTGGAACCAAATTTTTGATTCGCGCCGCAAAATTTTCTATGCCGTTCACTCTGTTGTAAAGTATAAACACCTGTCCGTTTCTCGCCAACTCGCGAGTTACCGCGTCAACGATAAGTCCGTCGCTGAGTTCGCATACGTAAGTCTGAACGGGAAGGCGATTTCTGGGCGGAGTTTCCAAAACGCTTATATCGCGTATTCCCGTCAAAGCCATATTCAAAGTGCGCGGAATAGGCGTAGCCGACATCGTAAGCACGTTGACGTTGTTTTTGACCACTTTGAGTTTCTCTTTATGCTCGACGCCGAATCGCTGTTCTTCGTCCAACACTATAAGTCCGAGATCGTGAAATTGCATATCCGACGAAAGAAGTCTGTGCGTGCCTACCGCGACCAACGAAGTGCCCGTGGCAAGTCTGTTTATAGATTCGTCGATTTGCTTTTGGCTTTGCAGTCTGCTTATCAGTTCTACGTTTACGCCGAATTCTTTGAATCTTTCCTTGGCGGTATTGTAATGCTGTCTTGCAAGAATAGTCGTGGGACAAAGTATTACAGCCTGTTTGTTGTGGCATATAGTCTTGAACACCGCTCTTAGAGCGACTTCCGTCTTGCCATAGCCGACGTCGCCGCAAAGCAATCTGTCCATTATCACGCCCCTTTGCATATCCGATTTTATATCCGCGACCGCGTTTACCTGATCTTCAGTAGGCTCATACGGGAAAGCGTCTTCGAATTCCTTTTGCATATAATCGTCTTCCGAATACTTATATCCGTGTTTGTTCTGTCGCGCCGAGTACAATTCCAAAAGATTGACAGCCATCGCTTTGATGGACGTCTTTACGCTTTGTTTGACCTTTTCAAATTCCTTTCCGCCTATCGCGGAAAGTCTGGGCTCTCTGTCGCTTCCGTTGTATCTGCTAAGCCTGTCGAGTTTGTCTGTAGGGACGTATAGCAATTCCGCGTTTTTATATTCTACGACCACGTATTCCGAATTGATGTTGCCCATCTCAATATATTTAGTACCCAAACACTTACCTATACCGTGCACTTCGTGTACAACGTAATCGCCGACTTTGGGAATGGTGAATACTCTCGTTTTTTTGCTTTCGACGTTTTTTCTTGTCCTAGTAACGTCTTCTCTGCCTAGTACCGCGACTTTGGCTTTGGGATAAGCGAAGCCTTTGGATATTTCTTTGGGTAGTATGAATACGCCCGCTCTTCTGCTATCAATGTCTTCGACGTAAGAGCACCCCACTTCTTCGCCTATGAGATTGTCTCTCAGACTTCTCGCCGACTGTTCGTCGCCCATACAGATCAACGTCGTGTAACCCGATTTGTCAAACGCTTTAAGATCGTTGATAAGCGCGTCGTAATGGATTGTATAATTGCTCAGTCCCACGCAATTTATATTGAATATTTTTTCAGGAGAAAATATAGGGTTGGTAGAAGTAAGATAACAAAGTCCTACTTTTTGCAAACCATTAAGTTTATCTACGACTTCATCGCATGAGAGAATGGATTTAATATGCTCTTTCAGCGCGTCGCCCGATTCGCAAAGTTGCTTGACTCTTCCTATATGCTCTTTAACGTAAAGATCTACTTGCTCGTATGTAGACGACGGTTCGTCAAGTACTACGACGGAATCATCGTCAAGATAATCGAATACCGTGTACATCTTATCTCGCACAAAGGGAATAAGCCACTGCATTTGCTGATTGCATACCGAAGATACCGCAAGCGAAGAATAAATATTTTCGCTCGCATCGGCAATATTTGAAGGCAATCTGTCGATCACTCTTTTTGCTCTATCCAAACCCGCTTCGATAAGTTGTGAAGAAAACAATAAATCGTTGTCGGGCATAATTTGCGCCGAATCCAGTTCGCGCGCCGTCATAAGAGTGTCGGGACTGAATTGTTTGATAGACTCTACGATATCGTCAAAAAACGATATTCTTATCGGCATATCCAACTGCGACGGGAATACACTTATGCTATCGCCCGCTACCTAAAAAGTATTATTCTCTTCAACTGCGTCTTCG
>JAIEEW010000189.1 GCA_029067255.1 Clostridia bacterium
ATATAGAACGGAGACCAAATGATTGCGGTATTATATTTTTTTATTGCCTTAATATGTACTTTTGCAGGCGCCATAACCGGAATGGGCGGCGGAGTCGTTATCAAACCGGTACTTGACTTGATGGGAGATTTTGACAGCGCTTCGATAGGCGCTTTATCGTCTATTACAGTACTGGCTATGTCATTGACGACTTTTGCTAGACAGGTAGGCAAAAAACGACAAACTTCTATTGTCAAATTGCTAATTTTGGGCATATCTTCCGCGGGCGGCGGAGCGCTCGGACAATATATTTTTGAGATAATGACAAACGGAGCGAGCAACGCTAACACTATAAAGATAATCCAAAATTCAATACTGCTCTTTTTGATAGTGTGCATATTCTTCTACATGCTTTTTAGAAATAAGATCAAGCCGCTGCATCTGCAAAATATCGCGTTTTATATTTTAGTAGGTTTAGTACTTGGCATTTTATCGTCATTCTTAGGAATAGGCGGCGGTCCGCTTAACGTAGCGATACTTATGCTACTATTCGGCATGGAGATAAAAGAAGCGACGTTCGCTTCAATAGTAACGATAATGTTTGCGCAAATCGCAAAGGTCGTAACTATACTTATAGGCGGCGGTTTCGGCTCTTATGATCTTTCTATGCTCCCCTATATGGTTATTGCAGGGGTGTTGGGCGGACTTATAGGCAGTATTGTTGGCAAAAAAATATCTAGCAAGGTTACCGCCGTAGCCTTCAATATAATGCAACTCGCCGTAATGGTAATATGTATAATCAACATAGCGACGAGCGCGATAGCGCTAAAATCTTAAAACTATTGAATTAACCAAATAATTATGTTACAATTATATATGTAAAATCGACTTAGGGGAAATTATGAATATTATTTTATATTTTAGCGACCAGCAACGGTATGACACAATAAACGAAACCGTAACGCCCAACATTGACGCTATGGCTGACGACAGCATATTCTTTGACAACGCATTTACTTGTCAACCGGTATGCGGACCGGCGCGAGCGTGCATACAAACAGGCGTATACGCTACGCAAAACAAGTGCTATATCAACGGCATATCGATGGACAAGGATAACGACAACGCGCTTGCCAAGATTCTCAACCGTCAAGGCTACAACACTTCATATATCGGCAAATGGCATTTAGCGTCTGATACGATGGGATTTAAACCGAAAAACAACGTCCAGAAAACGGCTATTCCGCAGGAACTGCGCGGCGGTTACAACGACTACTGGCTCGCTGCAGACTGTTTGGAATTCACTTCCGACGTACACGGCGGCTATATGTTTGACAAAGACAACAACAAAGTTGAGTTTGAAGGTATACGAAGCGACTGCATAAACGACTTTGCAATAGACTATATTGACAAGTACGATCAAGACAAACCGTTCTTCTTAATGATATCCCAACTCGAACCGCACCACCAAAACACTGCGAATACTTTCCAGTGCGCAGAAGGCGAAGATAAGCAGTTTGAGAACGCGCCCTACCCCGAAGATCTCGTAGGACTAAAAGGCAATTATAAGTCAGAATACGCGCGCTATCTTGCATGCTGCAAACGTCTTGACCAAAACTTTGCCGATATTGTCCAAAAAGTAAAAGACAAAGGTATTTGGGACGATACGGTTATCATTTATACGTCAGACCACGGCTGTCATTTCAAGACGAGAAACTTTGAATACAAGCGCAGCGCGCACGACGCAAGCACGCATTTGCCCTTTGTTATGACAGGCGGCGGACTTTCCAAATTGCAATCCGCTCAAAAATTCATAGGCAAGCGTTTTAACGGATTTATAAGCCTTCTCGATCTCACTGCGACGATATTAGACATATCCGGCGCGAAAATACCTGACGAGTACCAAAGCCAAAGCATATTGCCTATGCTTGAAAACGATAAAGGCAGAGATCATATATTCCTGCAAATAAGCGAATCGCAATTAGGTCGAGCGATCATCACAGATAAATATACTTACAGCGTCAAAAAGCCGTTCTCTTTGGGTCTCGGCAAAGCCACAAGCAAAATTTATAAAGAAGACTTGCTTTACGACAATACCGCCGACCCTGCACAACACCGTAATCTTATTAGAGACAAAAATTACAAAGAGATAAAGAACGAACTTAAAAAGATTTTGCTTGAAGATATTGAGAAAGTAGAAAACGTAAAAGCAAAAATCATTTAATCAAATTTATTAAATAAATCATTCGGCTTCGTTTAGGATGACTAGATCAAATCTATATTAACGCGTAGTCCTAGCGAAGCCGTTATCAATTCCTATTTTATCTATTGTTTCAAAATATCAACTATGCCTTAATAATGCAAATACAACGCGGGTCTGATCATGATTGATAAATCTTTTGATAATTACGTAAACTCAGTTTTCGCTGTTGTCATAAAGACTTATTCAACAGAATACAAAATAAGGCGTCTTTATTAGACGCCTTATTTATTTTGATAATTTACGAATGAGAGCGGTATTACAACTCTTCGTCGTCTTTATCGTCGGATTTCAACTCGTCGGTGGTAATTTCGTCTTTAACAGGTTCGAAAAGCGAATTGTCGCTGTCAAGCGGCTTAATCAAGCCGTCGTCTTGCGCTTTATCGTCTTTTACGATCTCGAAGTTCATTTCAATTGCTTGCTCTTCCGTCAATACGCCAAGCGCTATCGCTTCTTTTACGTCTTCCTGAACAAGAGAATTGTCCGCAAGTTTTTCCTTATAACTTCTAATCTTGATATCCTTTGCCATTGCAAGTTGCTTCTCTTCCGACAAATCCCAGAACAGGAACGGTATGATTGCCAGAATACCGCAAACGATACCCAAAATACCCCAGAAGATAAATACGCTTTTCAGAACGGTCTTATCAGAGTAATCGGTAGACGAACTTGCTCCGAGTTTTATCAAAAGTTCGGATGTCAAAAGTCCTGTCAACATACCGCATATCGTGGAGATAACCGTCGTATACTGCGACATGTATCCGTCAAGTCGATCGCCAGTTTTCCACTGCTGATATTCGCAATAGTCTGCGGTCATTGCAGGCGACGTAACCGTCCACAACGCCATGAATATGTTGTGGAAGAATACTCCCACGAAGTATATCCACGGAGTAACCGGACTGTCAAACGCAAACAATACCAACAGCAACATCAACGTTGATATAACGGTCGAACCCGCAAACGACAGTAGCGTCATTTTCTTTTTACCCAACTTTTTCTGTATCAGCGGAGAGAACGCCATTCCGGGAACAAAACCTATGGCGGCTATAGTAGGCATTATACCTCTCATTGTTCCGCCGAGAGCCGGCTCCATCAAATAAGCGCAAACATAGTTGGTAGCGCTGAATATCAAAAGTCTTCCGAAAGCAAGCACGTTGGACGTGTTGACGATCCAGAAATATTTGTTTTTGAAACTCTTCGAAATTCCCGTTAAAAATCCTATTTTTTCTTTAACTTTCTTTTCTTGAATAATTCTTTCTTTGGTTCCGAAGAACATGAAAAGGGCAAGCGATACGCAAATTACGCCGAATATCGGGAAGATGATTTGATATGTACGAATATTTTCCATACCGAAACCGAAGTTTGCAGGCAATCCCATATCAACTATGGCTTCTTTCAATTCGTCTCCGCTTAGTCCGCCAAACTGGTCTTTATATTTAATACCGTTAGAACCGTAAACGCCGTTTACTATAAGCGGGAAAAACATCTGCACTATGGAAGGTCCAAGCGAGTCAATAACGCCGCCGACCGAATACAGTTTTGTACGCTCGTTGGTATTCGGCGTAATAACCTGCGCCAAACCTATTCTTCCGAACGAGAAGAAACTAAATGCTGTAAACGCTATAAAGTATATAATCTGGTATGAACCTATTACCAGCCACTTACTGGTCTCGGTTTCATGTACGCCGTTTTCCGGCATAAATATATTCGGAATAAACGCCAGTAGCCAGAAGCACGCTACGCTTAAAAGTCCAGTATAAAGCAAATACGGTCTGTATTTACCCCATTTGGTATTCGTATTGTCCATTATCCAGCCAACAAGCGGCGCGCGAAGCAACGAAAGGAAAGCCATGATCCACGTTGTCCATAATACTACTCTTTGATCGAAGTTGTAGACAAACGCAAGATGCACGCCCATGTTGATAGCAAAGTACTGAGTAAGAATACCCATACCTTGAACGCCCATGCCGCCTACGGAGTAAGCGACGAATTCCTTGTTAGGCAAATAATAGCC
>JAIEEW010000019.1 GCA_029067255.1 Clostridia bacterium
GGTGTTACGGTTCAGAAACTATGGACCTTTCTTCCGACACGGTAAAAGCGGTATGGGGACTGAACGCTACGGAACGCCCGGGAGCGGTTTATCTTGCCGCCGCTATGGCTTTGCACGCTCAAAGGGGTTTGCCCGCATTTGCGATTTACGGTAAAGACGTTCAGGATAAGGACGACGAGAATATTCCTGCCGACGTGGCGGAAAAGATTTTGCGTTTTGCAAAGTCCGCAATCGCTGTGGGTTGTATGAGAAATAAAGCGTACGTAGGATTGGGAAGCGTGGCTATGGGTATAGGCGGCTCCTTCCTTGACGGAAATCTTATGCAAAAGTATTTCGGGATTCGCGCGGAATGGGTGGACATGACGGAAATACAACGCCGTATCGCTTTGGGTATTTACGACAAGAGCGAGTATGAAAAAGAACTTGCATGGATAAAGAAGAATTGCAAAGAAGGCATTGATACGAACGCGAATCCTAAGTCGCGCAAGGAAAAGGACGAGCAATGGGAGTATATCGCGAAGATGACTCTATGTATGAAGGATATTATGTTGGGAAATCCGCATTTGGACGAGATAGGCTGGCATGAAGAAGCGCTTGGAAGAAACGCGATTTTGGGCGGATTTCAGGGGCAGAGAATGTGGACGGACTGGTTGCCCAACGGCGATTTCAGCGAATCCATACTCAATTCTTCTTTTGACTGGAACGGTAAAAAAGAACCGCTCGTTGTCGCGACTGAAAACGATACGCTCAACGGTATGGCGATGCTTTTTGAGAAGTTGCTTACTCAGCGCGCAAGCATTTTTGCGGACGTACGTACTTATTGGTCGCCGCAATCCATAGAGAGAGTTACTGGCTGGAAGCCTGTCGGCAGAGCAAAAGACGGATTTATGCATCTTATCAACAGCGGCGCAGCCGCTTTGGACGGTACGGCTATGGCAAAGAACGCTAACGGCGAAAACGTTATCAAGCCGTGGTGGGAGATGACTGATAAAGACATTGAAGGATGTATGTCGAAGACAGACTGGTGTCAGGCAAACCTGGGTTATTTCAGGGGCGGCGGATTTAGTTCACACTTCAAAACGGAAGCGGAAATTCCCGTAACTATGGTAAGAATAAACGCTATTGACGGATTGGGACCGGTCATTCAAATTGCGGAAGGATATACCGTAACTGTACCGGACGACGTTCAGAAAACGCTTTGGGACAGAACGGATCCGACTTGGCCCAGCACTTGGTTCGCTCCGCGTCTTACAGGCAAGGGCGCGTTCAAGGACGTATACAGCGTTATGGCAAACTGGGGAGCAAATCACGGCGCGTTCACATACGGACATATCGGTGCGGACGTTATAACCTTAGCGTCTATGTTGAGAATACCTGTAAGTATGCACAACGTTGATGAAGATAGCATTTTCCGTCCGCATTCTTGGACGGCATTCGGAACGCAGGACAAAGAAGGCGCAGATTACCGCGCTTGCGCGACCTACGGACCGCTTTATAAATAAGAAGGCTGATTATGGATATTAAAAAACTTACGGTAAAAGAGCAGGTTTTGCTTGCTATGCAGAGAGTATATTCCAACTCTTTGACTACGACGTCCGGCGGAAATATTTCCGCCATAGACGAAAACGGTCATATATTTATCACGCCCAGCGGAATAGATAAAGGTACGCTTACGATTGACGACATCGTTGAAGTTTTGCCTGACGGAACTGCCGTCGGTAGACATAAGCCGTCGATGGAACTTCCTTTTCACTCCAACATTTACCGTACTTGTAAAGACGTAAAAGCGATAGTTCACGCGCACGCTCCCGCTTGCGTAGCCTACGCTTGTATGCGACTTGTCCCCGATTCTTCTTGCGCGAGAGTTTATGAAGACAAACTGGGCAAGATTGCTGGATCGGTATACGCTTTGCCGGGCAGTCTTAAACTCGGCGGTATAGTAATGCAAGAGTTTGAGAAAGGCAGCCGCGCTGTAATGATGGATAATCACGGCGCGACGGTAGGCGCGGAAGATATGCAAAGCGCTTTGGCTAAATACGAAACGTTGGACTATCTTTGCCGTACGCTTTTCCATGCTCGCGCTTTGGGCGGAGTCAAACACCCGAAAAAGAAAATAACTCTCAAAGTGTCGAACTATCCGGTACGCGAAATTGTCGCTGACGACAAAGCGCCTAGAGAAGATATGGTCAAATTCATCAAACGCGCTTACGCCAACGGTTTGGTGGGCAGCGGTTGGGGAACGCTTGCAGTCAAAGACGGCAACGGTATTCTGTTCAACTCAGACGATAGCAGTCCGCTCGATCTTTGCGCCGACGATATAGTAAGATATTCGGACGGATGCGTATCAAGCGACAAGAAATGCAAGTATTTGGATTTGATAATCAAGATATTCCAAAAGACTCCCGAAGCGAAGTCGATGTATATCTCCATGCCGCCGGCAATTATGGGATTTGCGACGGCAAACGTCAAATTCGACGCAAGATTGATACCTGAGAGTTACATAATGCTAAAAGACGTGTTGCAACTGGATTATTCGTATATAGGGGATTTTGACGCTTTGGCTAGTAAACTTTCGACGTCTTCTCCCGTCGCGGTAGTTGACAACGAATGTATAATCACGATAGGAAAAGATAATACGAAGGCTTTCGACAGACTGGAAGTCGCGGATTATTCGGCAAGATCGGTAATAATGGCGAAAGCGGTCGCCGATATAAATCCCATAAACGAAGACGAAGTAAAAGAGATAGACGATACTTTCAACGGTTGGTGATTATGAATAAATTTGCCAGAACGCTTGCGATAGATTTAGGAGCGAGTTCGGGTAGGGGAATCGTATTTGAATTCCACTC
>JAIEEW010000190.1 GCA_029067255.1 Clostridia bacterium
TCGTTGACATATTTCCCAACCATAGGACGCTCTTCTTGCGGCACGTCTTTCATGCCCCTAAGCAACTGAGTCAACTCGCCGTTTTTACCCAAAAACTTCACTTTGACATTGTTGATAAACGCCAAAGTATGACTTTGCTCAATAGCGAGTTTTGCCTGTTCAATAAGTTTTGCAATCTTCTCTTTCATATCTACCTCTTTAATAATAAAAAATACGTCCCGAATAAATCAGGGCGTATTCAACGCTGTACCACCTAAATTCGTCAACATTATATGATTGACCTTGTTATGGCTATAACGTAGCCGACGATTTTACCTACTCAAATATTTTTCAGTAAAATAACTCCGAGACGAACTCTCCCAAACTTACGATTTACCCTTTCAGCCTATTGAGGTAAAATCTCTTTCGCTCGCTTTTCGCGGGACACGCTTCTCATCATAGTTTGTAATGTTATTCTACCATTAAAATAAACCTTTTGCAAGCGTTTAACTTAAATATAACGCATCAACAGTATAAAAATTTAATATTTAAGGTAGTAAATCTACCGAGCCGATACCGTATTGAAAATAGAATTCCGGCACTTTACCCACTATAAGATTCTGATAAACTACCATATTATTGTTTACCTTTACGTTTTTAACGTACAACGGAAGCATAACGCTTATATCGGCAAAAAGGTCTATATACATGCACATCAAAGTCTGATTAACGCCTTTTGCTTCAAAGGTCGTACGGTAGTTACATTGAATATTACCCACTAATTCCATTTTAAAATCGTACTTACCGCCGTAGTTTGCAACAATCATACTTCCCAAAATACTGCTGTAAGGGACTTGTACGCACTCTTCGTCGCACAGTTTATTAACTTCCGATTGCGTTATCGCGGCTACGTCTCTCATCAAGGCGTTTATTACAACCATATCGGTACTAATTAAACTTACGTTACCATCCGAATCGTATCGTATTTCATAGAAGTTCGACTTATCCTGAAACATCTCTCCCGTCAACGCTCTTGTTGTGGAATCGTTAAAAATATCAACGACTTTCGTAGTAATAAGTCCGTTTGCATATTTTTCAACATAGTTTATCAAATTACCTCGAAAATAAAAAAACGATGCAATCACCAATGAAAAAGATATAGAAAAAGCCATAAACCTTCTTATGCGAGATTTTTTTCTTTTCTGCATACAACATTATATGCTAAGATCGAATGTAAATTGCCACGTTTACTACATTAGCGAACGCGGCAATACTGTTTCTATACTTTTTTTGAATGAGATTTGAATATCAACGCAAAGAAAAATCCGAAGAATATCGCGGCTGTCAATCCGCCTGCCATATTTCTGAATCCATATGTTACGCTCTCGAACAGTCCTATTTTAGCGCCATCTCTCGCGCCTTTTACTATTGTACTGCCAAATCCCGTAATAGGAATAGTAATACCTGCGCCCGCAAACTCTTCAATGAACTTAAATGCGCCCACGAATTCAAGAACAACGCCCAAAAGCAAAAACATCACAAGTATTCTAGCAGAAGTCATCTTTGTTTTATTTATCAATATTTGAGCGATCATACACACAAGTCCGCCTATAGCAAACGCTTTAACGTAACCTAAAAAAATCTCCATATCAATCCTCTCTTTCTATTATTACCGCGTGAGCGATTCCCGGAATACTCTCTCCCTGTAACGCGGAATCTTTTGACAGCATAGCGCCGGTCGGAACAAACAGTATTTTCTTCAACGACTTATCCAACAACTTCTTGTATAAGTACGCTGCAAACACCAAAGAGCAACAACCCGCTCCCGAACCGCCTTGTCCCGGTTTTTGCTTATCGCTATATACAAGACTGCCGCAATCGTTGAGATTGTCCAGATCGTATCCTTCTTTTTTACAAAGATAATGCAATGTTTCTCTTCCGAATCTTCCCAAATCTCCGGTAATGATCATATCGTAATAATCTGGCGAACGACCTGTATCTCGAAAATGACTTATTATCGTATTAGAAGCCGCAGGAGCCATCGCTCCGCCCATATTGTTGGGATCGCTGAGACCGAAATCTATTACTCTGCCTATCGTATAACCTTTTACCATAGGGTAATCGCCAGGCTTTTTTGACAGCAAAACCGCGCCGCTTCCCGTAACAGTCCACTGCGATTCAGGAGTAGGCTGCGTACCCAATTCAAGCGGATATCTGTACTGACGCTCTGCCGTCGCGTAGTGCGAACTCGTACAGCAAACTACTTTTTCAAAGTCGCCGTTGACCAAAGTAGAACCTATCGCAAGCGCTTCTCCAAACGTAGCGCAAGCGTTGTACAGTCCCATAAAAGGCGTACGGAAATCTCTTGCGGAAAATGACGTAGGAACTATTTGATTTATCAAATCGCCGCCCATAAGCGCGTCGCAATCCATCGGATTTACGTTTACTCTTGAAAGACACTCGCCTATTACAAATCTCTGCATTTGTATTTCAGCCATCTCATGCGACTTGCACTTCCATTCGTCGTCTTCCATTACCGCGTCATAGTATTCTCTGAAATTCCCCTTCGCTTCGTAAGGTCCCGCCAAAGAATACGCCGATTGTATATACACGTTGTTATCTAATAAATAAGTCTGATTTCCTACTTTCATAATTACCCCTTAAAACAACCCTACTATCCAATAAATCAATCCCGTCAAAACTGACGATACCGTACCTGCAACTATGATCGGTCCCGCAACGACAAACATTTTTGCCATCATACCCAATACTATTCCTTCTTTATTGAATTCCATAGCAGGAGAAACAACCGAGTTTGCAAAACCTGTAATAGGGACTATAGATCCACCGCCAGCATGCACGCCTATCTTATCGTAGACGCCTATCGCGGTAAGAAACGAACCTAGAAATATCATAGTCATACTTACCAACGCTGCAATCTTTGACTCTTCCCAGTTAGGCAGTACTGCGCTGAATATATCGGAAAAAGCCTGACCAACGCAACAAATTAGTCCGCCTACTGCAAATGCCCATATTAGAGTCGTTATGTGGCTACTCTTCTGCGCATGTGTATGAACGTAATCAATATACTGTTTATCTTCCATTTCTTATATCCCCCCTTTGATCCGAACGAACGGCTTTGTTTACTACTATATCCTTGTCTTCTGGCAACAAAAACTTTATTTCTTTGTCTTCGACGTTATCTTTGAACAGCGGACTTTTCATAAAAAAATCACCCCCGATTAGATGGTATCCAAACGAAGGCAATTTATACAAATTGTTTTTTATTATGCCAAAGCCTGTTTCAACTGGCTTATTACTTTGCTTTCTATACGCGAGATCTGCACTTGCGACACTCCGAGAAGTTGGGCTATCTCGCTTTGCGTTTTATCTCTGTAAT
>JAIEEW010000191.1 GCA_029067255.1 Clostridia bacterium
TTGTTTACTTGTTACAAGTGAGTGGTTCGGATTTACTTTTTATTATAAAACAAACTAAAATAAAAAATTTTTTATTCTTTGGGAAAAAAATGGAAATTTTTCTTGACATCAATTTATATTAAGTGTATAATAAAACTACGAAACGCAAAGGAGAGTAGCATGAAGCCGATTTTTGGTACTAGTACTATACAGGCAGACGAACGCGGAAGAATAAGAATTCCGTCGTCTTACAGAGCGGCTTTGGGCGATACTAAAATTTACGGTTTCAAAAACAAGAAAGGTTGCTATCTGAGAATATTCGGTTCTGACACGCTCAACTCTTTGTTGGCAGGTTACAGCGGAATGGTTCCGCCGGAAGAGTGCAGGACGTCCGCAAGGGTCAGGGGAATATACAGCCACATCAGGGAATTGGAAGAAGATAAACAAGGCAGATTTACTATTCCCCAGAATTGGAGAGAGAAATTGCAAATCGTCAAAGAAGTGGTTTTCATAGGAATGGGCAACACAATAGAACTTTGGGCAAAAGAAGTCTACGACGAATATGAGGCTCAGCAAGAATTGATTGAAGACGACGAAGAAGAAAACGGCGACGAGATCTTCGGAACATTTAAGTTCTAAGGCGCAAAGTATGGAATTCAAACATAAGTCGGTAATGTTGGACGAGTGCATACAAGGTCTTGATATAAAGCCTGACGGAATTTATCTGGATTGTACTTTAGGCGGCGGCGGTCATAGTTTAGAAATAGTCAAAAAACTTACGACAGGAAGACTGATAGCCGTAGACAAGGACGAAGATGCGTTGGCAAGCGCAAAACAAAGACTGAAAGAGTACGAAGATAAAATCACATATATCCACGACGATTTCAAAAACGTTATCAAAAGACTGGATGAATTGCAAGTGGATAAACTCGACGGAGTATTGATAGATTTAGGAGTATCGTCATATCAGTTGGATAACGGAGAAAGGGGATTTTCCTACAACGCCGACGCGCCGCTGGATATGAGAATGGATAGAAGTCAATATCTTAGCGCGTACAACGTAGTTAACGAATACGACGAAGAAAAGTTGGCGGAAATAATATGGAAGTACGGAGAAGATAAACTCTCGCGGAAAATCGCAAGAAATATCGTCGAAAGAAGAAAGAATCAACCGATAAGCACAACGGCTCAACTTGCCGAAACAGTGGAGAATTCATATCCGGCAAAATTGAGATGGAAGTTTGGAAATCCGTGTAAGCGAACGTTCCAGGCAATCAGAATAGAAGTAAACGATGAACTCAAAGATTTGGATAAAGTTATAAATCTATTGAGTCTTAGGTTGAAAATAAGTGGAAGGATCTGTGTGATAACTTTCCACTCATTGGAGGACAGAATAGTAAAAAGGGTGTTTGTGGAACTCAATAAAGAATGCGTCTGTCCTCCGCACCAACCTATATGTACCTGCGATAAACGTAGGGAAGTGGAAATAGTAACTAAAAAGCCGCTAACGGCAAGCGATGGCGAATTACAGGAAAATTCGAGAGCGGCAAGCGCAAAACTGAGAATCGCAAAAAGGGTGTAAAAAATCTAATATAGGAAAAAATATAAACGGGGGTGTATACTACGATGGCATTTATGGTAAAAGACAGAAGAAGACAGGAAGAGTACGCTAATTACGAACAACAACTGCCGGAAAGAGAAATATATTATAGGCAAGCCAATATGAATTCGCAGCAGGGTTATGAAATGCCCGATCGCAATTACGGATTCAATTCGCAGTATGCTCAGCAGCAGTACGGTTATCAACCGAACGTTGCTCCCAAATTTGTATCAAGTTATTATCAGGAGCAGGTTGACAGGTATTTGGCAAGCGGTCAAATGCCGCAACAGGAGAATTACAGCAGAAACGGCGGATTTGTAAGTCCGCATGAGCAGTACAAATACGACGCGTACATGGGCGAATCTTATGATCGTACCGCTCAGGTAAGAAGAATCAGCGATCAGAGAAGCGGAAAGATGAAAAAGAAAAACGTCAACTCCGATATGATCAAGATAGTAGTTACCATAATGGTAGTGGCGCTTTTGATATGCGGACTTTTGATAGCAAATCAGTTTATATCCGGAAGCGAAGCGTCGGCGGAAAGCGACATAATCCAACCTGTTGACAGCGTAACCGTTTCCAGCGCGGCAACTGCGGAAGGAAGCGAAGTAATGCAACCGATAGAAATTATCCCCGAATATCAATACGAGCAAAGCACCAACTGGTTTGACAAAGTATGCGATTTCTTCGGCGGAAAACTCAAATAAGACTTTCACACACTCCATCTTAATATATTTAACTACAAAAGGACGGCAAAAGCCGTCTTTTTGTATTGTATAATTCGCTATTGTTAAATAATTCAATAGATGTTATAATGTTTAAAGATAGGAGAGAGAATATGGATACGGTAGAAAAAACAGTTGAATATCACGAACTGATTATGACTTTGGATTCTTTTGGCGACTTAAAAGATTATTCTTTGCCAGATGGATACAAATTTGAGTTTTGGAATAAGTACGGTGATATTGAAAGTTGGATAGATATTCATTTGAGTACGGGAGAATTTGCGTCTATGAGTGAAGCGCGCGAGATATTTCACGAGTTTTACGATAGTTTTCGCGACGAATTAACGAAGAGATGCTTTTTTATTGTAGACGAGCGCGGAGAGAAAGTCGCAACTTCTACGGTTTCTCCTGCAAACGAGTTCGGATATCGTTGCGTTGTCGATTGGTTTGCGGTAAGACGGGACAGTCAAGGACGTAAATTATCCAAAGCGTTGCTTTCGCGTACAGTAAAACTTGCTAAAGATTTGGGATATGATAAAATTCTGCTGCATACTCAGACTCAAAGTCCCGTTGCTGTAAAACTATATTTGGATTTCGGTTTCAATCCGTTTATTCTTGACGATAAGCGCGGTTGGGATATTATCAGGACCTTTTTCGAGCATCCTAAACTCAAAGATTTTCAAATTTTGGATGTTAAAGGTATTTACGATCCGCTTTTAGTCAACGTGAAAAACAACCTTGATAGGTTGCACGACGATTATTTTTACAGCGTATGGTACATTGACAATAGGAACGACGTATTTGTGAATGAAAAAGGTAAGTTTTTTGAATACAAATTTTTCGACAACGGAAAAATATTGAAAAAAGTTTAGTTCAACCGATTCTTTAATCTGAATATTTTCTCCGCTCGTTCAATAGTATATTTGTAGAGTATTGAGCGGGGGAAGTGTTTTTGTGGAAAAAATATCTCATTTCAGTATAAAGAAAAAATTGCTTGTTAGTCTGATTTTGATAGTCTTTTTGTTTGCGCTTTTGTTTTGCAGGCTATTTTATCTACAAGTTCTTTGGGGAGAAACCCTTCAATACCGAGCGTATGATCAATGGACAAGAGAACTTCCGTTTAGAGCGGACAGGGGCGATATCGTAGATGCGAATGGCGTCGTATTGGCAAAAAGCAGTACGAGTTATACTCTATACGCCCGTCCCAACGAAATGAAAGATATAAATTATATTGCGTCGGGAATAGCGGATATTTTGAATATGGACAAAGATAAACTCGCAGAAAAACTTTCAAAAAAGGGCGTTAGCGAGATCACTGTTGCTAAAAATCTGACAAAATCCCAAATGCTTGCGTTGATAGCAACCGACGTAGACGGTCTTTATCTTACGGCTAATAGCGATAGATACTATACTTACGGAAATTTTCTTACTCAGGTGTTGGGATTTACTAACAGCGACGGAGTGGGACAGAGCGGAGTTGAACTTTATTACGACGAATATCTAAAAGGCGTAAACGGCGCGTCGTATACTCAAACTGATCTTGTCGGAAAAAAACTTTCGTCCAACGTTACTACTTACGTCGATTCAGTAAAAGGCATGACTACGCATTTGACGATAGATTACTATATGCAGAATTTCGCGCAAAAAGCGGTCGAAGACGCGCAAAAGACATACAATTCAAATTCTGCGAGTTGTATAATCATGAGCGCGAACACCGGCGCGGTCATGGCAATGGCTAGCGCACCGACTTACGATCTTAACGATATTCCGCGCGACGATATGGATCTATTGCTAAAAGGTTCGAGAAACTTGCTAGTCAACGACGTATACGAGCCGGGGTCAACTTTCAAAATTTTAACATCTGCGATAGGACTAGAGCAACGCGCTATAAAAAA
>JAIEEW010000192.1 GCA_029067255.1 Clostridia bacterium
TAGAAGATAAGTACATAAAAAGCGCTATAGCGAATTTCCGTCTTCCCAGGTATCGAAACGAATTCATAGGCTCAGTGAACGGGGTGGACTTTTTCAATGACTCCAAAGCGACGAATATTGACAGCGCTATAAAAGCGTGCAATTCCATGAACGGCGAGACTTCGCTTATTGTCGGCGGTTACGACAAAGGGATTGCTTACGACGGATTTTTTGCTAATCTGCCGGAGTCAGTCAAGCATATAATCGCTACCGGCGACAACGTCTATTCGATCATGCAATTCCTTCCTTCTTATCACGAATATACTTTTGAGATAACATCTTCGCTGGAAAGAGCAGTTGAACTTGCCGCGCAAAAACCGGTCAAAAACGTTTTGTTCTCTCCGACGACGTCTAGTTTTGATAGATACTCAAGTTACGTTGAACGCGGAGAACACTTCGATATGATAGTCGCAAATATGAAAGATAAAGCGGGGTATTGACGTGAACAAGAGATTTTCTATACGCAATAAAACGTTGGTAGCCTGCGCGATCATCCTTTCTCTTATTGGTTTGGTCATGCAATACAGCGCTAGTAGTTACAGCGCGGAAAAACAATTTGACGACGCGTTTTATTATGTGAAAAAGCAGGCGATAGCGCTAGTATTTGCTTTGATAGTTATGTATGCTCTCAAATTTATCAAGACAGATTGGTTGAAAAAATTTCGATATCCTATACTCGGAATATCTCTTGTTTTGCTCGCGTTGGTATTCGTGCCTAAAATAGGAGTGGAAAATTACGGCGCGAAAAGATGGATAAATCTCGGATTCACAACAATGCAGCCTTCAGATGTCGCAAAGTTTGCGTTGGTAATATTCATCGCGTCTTGTCTGGATAAGAAAAGCATGCTTACTTTCAAGAATATGATTCCAGTTCTGCTAGCGACTTGCGCAGTATGCGCGCTGATAATGCTTGAACCGAATATGTCGGTTACGATGTGCGTAGGACTTGTCGTTGTCATTTTGCTTTTTGTAGGCGGATGTAATCTCAAGCATTTTCTTATTATGGCGATTCCCGTCGCGTTGGGAGTAGTCGGACTTATCTTTCTTGAACCTTACAGAGTTAAAAGACTTATGGCGTTTATCGACCCATGGGCGTCGCCGTTGGGAGAAGGATATCAACTTATACAGTCCTATTACGCGCTCGGAAGCGGCGGACTTTTTGGATTGGGACTTTTCAACTCCCGTCAGAAATATCTTTTTCTTACGTTTGCCGAAAGCGATTTTATTCTTTCCGTAATAGGCGAAGAATTGGGATGGGTAGGTTGTATAGCCGTTCTTTCGATATTTATAGTCCTTATAGTCTGCGGAATAAAGATTTCAATGAGAGCAAGTACGAGATTCGACTGTTATCTCGCCGCGGGCATTACTGCTATAATTGCTGTTCAGACTCTACTCAACATTGCGGTCGTGTCGGGAAGCATTCCGCCTACCGGACTTCCTCTTCCTTTTATAAGCAACGGCGGTACTTCGTTGGTTTGTTTTATGGCGGGCATAGGTATTTTGGAGAATATCGATTCTAAATCACAATGCGGGTATCTCAATCATAAAATGTATTGAGACTTAGCATATTCTTGGCGGAGTATGCCTATGCTTATTACTTATGGGAGAGAAATATGAAAGAATACATAATAAATGGCGGTCGGATGTTGGAGGGAACCGTTGATATACGCGGAGCGAAAAACAGCATATTACCTCTGCTTGCCGGCAGCATTTTGACAGATGAAATTATAGTATTGCACAATTGTCCGTATATAAGCGACGTGGACAGTATGATAAAGATACTCGAAGGTCTGGGAAGTAAGATTATCCGCAAAGACAGAGATTTGATAGTGGACAGTAGCGGCGTATGTAATTCGCAGATCCCGAGTTCGTTGGCAAAGGAATTGAGATCTTCGATATTTTTGTTGGGGTCGCTCTTATCTCGATTGAAGAAAGCAAAAGTAGCGTATCCCGGCGGTTGCGACATAGGTCTGAGACCGATAGATATACATATAGCGGGATTGAAGGAACTTAATATAGATATACAGGAACAGGGCGGATTTATTATCTGCAATTCGCAAAACGCGAGATGCGCGGACGTAGTGTTGGATTTGCCCAGCGTGGGCGCTACCGAAAATCTTATGATGTCAAGCGTATTTATCAAAGGTAAAACCATAATACGAAATTGCGCAAAGGAACCGGAGATTGTAGATCTTCAAAAATTTCTTAACGCAATGGGCGCGAAGATACGCGGAGCGGGAAGCAGCGTTATTGTCGTCGAGGGAGTGGAGAAACTTCACGGCGTAGAATACACTCCTATTCCGGATAGAATAGTAGCGGGTACTTACCTGATTGCAACGGCAATGTGCGGCGGTAACGTCGAACTTCGCAACGTCAATAGCGAACATATATCTTCGTTAATCTCTAAATTATCGAAAACTACTTGCAAAATCTATGTGAAAAATGATAGAATAATAGTCAAGAGTAAGGGAC
>JAIEEW010000193.1 GCA_029067255.1 Clostridia bacterium
GTATAGGTAATGTTATAGTTGCCCGCATCGATCGCTTCGCCGGAGAATCTGATCTTAACTACTCCGTTGTGAACTTTGAGTTCGTCAAAGTATTCGTCGATATACAGTTCGTATCCTATCTTATCAGTGGATACAAAACGTCCCGTTCGATCGCCAAACGTGTAGGGCAATTCGCCGTCGTCGATATATTGCGGGTGCTCCCACCAGTTGCCTTCTGTTACGTTCTTGACCGCTTTAAGCGAACCGGGTATATGATAAATTCTTATCGCATTGTTTACGTTGATGTGAACGTCTATAGGCTTAATCTCGACGGTAGCCGACATGTATTCCACGTTGCCTTCGTTTTTGACCAACTTATAGTTGTTGTTGAGAGTCGTCGGTTTGCCTTTTTCGTCCAAGTTGAGAATACGGTTTTCGTCCACTCTTGCAGTATAAACGCCTACGTTGATAGGATTGTTGACAATCTCTCCGTTGCTGTTGTAGAAATTGTAGTCGACGGTAATCCTGTCATTGTCTACTATGTTTTTGAAAGTAACTTTCGCGTCAGGATACTGAACTTGACCGTTGTAAGGACGAACGGCGTTTGCTACTTCAAACGTATCTATCATAATCTCTCTGGGCGTGATTTCCAAGAAGGCTACGCCATTGACCACTATGTTGTAGTTGCCAAATTTTTCATTGCGGCTGAAATCTATGCCGACTTCGTAAATGCCTACGTTTTTAGGTTCTCCTTCGATTTGCGAACCGCCTGTCGAGTAAACCCAACGCTCTTCCATCGTATCGCCGGACATAAAGGCGTTTTCGCCTTCAATCTGATAAGTTGGCTTCTGTATCGAATCGCCATAAACGTACGTACCTTGCGCTATATACGTTCTTATATTGATAGTCAACGGATCAACGTAAAGATAACTCGTTTCGTTTTCGTTGGCTATGCGGATATTATAGTTTTTAGCCTTGTCAAATTCAGGATCTCCGGCAGGTATACCCGAATTAGGATCGCTTTTGCCAGTAATTCCGGTTACGGTAATAGCATACTTTCCGCCGACTTCACTGGATGCGCTGGCTTCCGTCGTAAGGCTGACGACAATGTTGTCTCTTTGACGGAATACCGCATTGCCTACGTACGACCACGATCTATCCGCAGCGTCCGCGTTCGCTTCGCCTACAAACGGAGCGACTTGTTTGGAATATTCCTTACGAACGTCGTTGAGCGAAATCGTTACGTCGATCGGCCACACGTTTACGTGAGCGGTTTGAAGACTGAATTCATAGTTGGCAGCCTGCTCCGCGTCCCAAACTTTAGGTATTTCTTCGCCCTGATGGTTGTGATCGGGATTATTGCAAGGCAAAAGCAATACCGGATAGATGATATAACATCCTACGTCCCATATATGATCGTCCAACTCTTCAACGATTTTATTCATATCAGTATACTCGATATGCGGCGGCAATGTATCCATTTCGTCAATAGGATCGCCTATGCGCTGATATCTATACGTTACGCCGTGATAATAACCGTGTTCGGTCGACAAACCAGAATCTGTCGTGGAATTGAATAGGCCAAACGCTCCGGCTCCAGGCTGATGTACAGAACCGAAGTTTAGTTTAGTTTCCTGTCCTTCCGTAACACTGAACAAAACAAATCTTTGTTCGATATTTATTTCATACTCTGGAGAATACGAAGTATTATAGTTGCGTTCGCTATCGCTGGAAATCGTGTATTTGATTTTATATGTGCCCACGTTTTTGGGGTTAGAAGCGCAAGGAACCCATTCGTCGCCATCCTTACGCCAGTATTCGGCATCGGTAGGCGCGATTTTCGTTACGCCGTCGGCAGCAATACCGTAAGCGTAATATCCGTCGGATTCCGGAGTCTTGCCGCCGTAAGTGAAATCGGTCTGCGTAGGAACTTCAAACGTCAGTTCAGCGGGAACGATATTGACTATAACAGTCGTTTCGTTGGGAAGATTATAGTTTTCGCTTGCGTCGCCGTCCGCGAAACTTATAACTACCTTATAAGAACCGCCTGCGCCTTCTTCCGGAACGTTGATCGCATCGTAATCGCTTTCGCCGTTCATGCCCATAATTTCTATCTGGATCATTGCCGCGTCGTCGCTTATAACGTTGTAGAAATAGAATGCCCAACCGTTTTTGCTCATCTGCGCGTCGTCTAACGGATTAAAGCCGCTTCCGTATTTAATAATTTGCTCCAAAGCGTTGTAAGTTAGATTAATTCTATATTCCGAGCCGACTTTCTGTATATCGAAGTCTTTTTCGTTGGGCTGGAGAATAGTATTTCTCTTTCTGATATTGAGTCTATAGTCCGCTACCGCGCTGTCAATACAGTAGTTGGGATTGCTCAACGAAACGGGATGGACGAGATAATTTCCTACGTCGATCGCACCGGAAACTTTGCCCAACTTATTGTAATTTTCGTCTGCGTTGTAATATTCAAGAGTAGCGGTTACACCCGTATCTTTATCTCCTGCAACCAAATAGTTTGTATTTACTGAAGCGGTATATACCAAAGCCGATCCTTGATACTGCGCCGATCTAGCGCCGTTCGCGACGTTGGTGAACGATATGCCGGTAGGCTCCTTAATATCAAGGTCAACGCTTTTGGGAACAACCGTTTGAGTGATTCTCGGCTGCCAGTCAAAAGTCTTTACGCCAGCAGCGTCTACGTGGCTATACTCGTTGCCAGTATTTTTCTTATACTCTTTTGCGAATTCTTGGAAATTCTCATCGTCTTTGATATAAGCGACAAGACGAGCGCTGGTATCCAACAAATGGATATTACTGTAATTCAAACCGCTCGCGGGATTTTTGAGATAAAGGAACGTAGTGTATTCGCCTACTTCCTTAACGCCTGCGGCAGGATCAGGATCTGTTGAACTTCCTTTGAGAGTCTGCCAGAAAGAACGGTCTTCATGAGAAATAATTTTTACCGCTTGATTTCTATCCGACATCTTCGATTTGTCAGTATAAAGTCTTATTTCAGGGACTTTCAACTCACTGCCATACTGAATATCGTCGCAATCCACCGCTTCTGAACCGGTAATAGCATCTCCGTAAATAGTGGTATGTCCATCGGAGCCGGTTTCTACAAACACCTTAGATAAATATACCGCGCGTCCAAATTCATATTCTATATCTACACGCGGGTAGTTTCCCCTTATAAGCGGAGTATAAGTAACGGCATATTTTGTCCTAGCGTCTTCCAAAGAATCGCATTTATCGTAGTACGACGCGTTCAAGGTTTCGCCGATCGTTCCGTCTGCCGTCTTTTTCACAACACTTGTCGTCCAAAGTATATGTCTTTCGGTATCTTTGGATATATCGTATACTGCCCATATTGCAGAATCGATCTTTTCGCTGCCCCATATAAGGTACGCTCTATCTGAAGACGCCGCAGTAAGACTGTTGTCGGCGTCTTTACGGTATTGTATATTGACGACATTTGCAGTCTTTTTGCCTTGTCTGTTCTCTGCGGAATAACCTATCGAATAATTGTTGTTGCCGCTTTCATACATATCTTTAACGCTATAAATGTTTCTGACAGTCTCGGACCCGTCTACATCGTTTCCGGAAACTCCGACTACCATTCCTTGCACTTCAAAAGAACCTGTTTTGTTAAACGGAGAATAACTTCTAGGGTAGAATTCTACGTTCTTTCCGTCAGAACCTTCTACACGGGATTTTGCTAAGCCAGTCCAGTTGTTTATTATACCGTTGACCTGTCCGACAGCGTTTGTGCCGGAAGTAGCCGTGCCGGTTCTCGGATCTGCTTTTGTGGTGTTGGTGCTACCCGCAGTACAACTGCCGATTGCTCCGCCTACCTGTCCGATCGCTTCTTCTATCTCACCGCCAAACGCCGCTTCAAGCGTGCCTGAGCCGTAAGTTGTCAAATTATACGCGCTTGCGCTGGCGCCTACCCAACCTACAAGTCCGCCAACAAATGCGCGTCCATTACCCTTTCTATTAGTCGAAATACCGCTTGTCGCTCTTGACGGATGCACTTCTACTTTGATAAGACTGCCCGACTGCAAATCAACAGAGCAGTTGGAAACTACGGCGTTGGAGCCTGCCAGCACGCCTACTATTCCGCCGAAAGAATAAGAATGTCTGGCAATAGTCGGATAAGATGTCGTAACCGACCATTTTGTTACGGTGATCGACTTATCTTTTACTAAAGTTATGCTACAATTGTCTATCACGCCGTTGCAATAACCTGCTACTAGACCGCCTGTACCGCTGTTTTGAGTACCTTCTTTGCCTGATTCTGCATTTTTACCGCTTACGGTGTCATTGTACTTAAACTTAGTATTGATTATTTTGGAAGTCGGCGGGACGTATCCTATAAATCCGCCGTTGATATCTAGATCGCTGCTACCATTGGTCGCCGTAAAATACGTATTTTGACCTTGATCATTCAAGTCGGAAAGAGACCTTGTAGACGTATTAGTATTCCAATTCTTAATATCAAGAGTAACTTCAAATCCGTTTCCGTCGAAAATCAGATTATCAGCCATAATTTCGTTGGTAAAGGTTTGGCTCCAACTGAACGTCATCGGTCCAGTAAGATACCCTACCGTGGCAGTACTTCCGTTGAGCGTGAGTTCACCTTTCAAAAAATTCTGTACGTCTGACTCATCATTCAGCGCGGCGACAACTCGACCCGCATACTGTGTTGAAGCGTCGTAATTCTCCGGAACGTTGCCGTTTACGAATAAATTATTTATTTTCGTCGAAACTTCGTCAGCCGCAGCGCTGTCGATTTGCACGTCGTCTGCCTTTACGTTTGTTGCGCCCATGCCCAACAATACCGCCAATACAAACAGGACTACTATTGCCGCCTGTACGATTATAAGCGTTCTTCTCTTAGCATTAGACATAAAATTTCCTCCATTATACCATCTCTTCTTCGATCATATTGATCGATTAGACTAAATTCTGATTTATTCTTTCGGAGAAAGCAACTCTCTCCGAAAGATTTTGCGTTATGCGATAACGTCTTGTTTATTTCTCTTATTGACCACAACTACCGAAGTAATTATCGCCGCTATCATTACCGCTGCCACAACTGCAACTGCAGCGATCGCAGGAGCGGAAAGTTTTGATTCGTTGATCTCGCCTACGATAAGCGTCCACGACTTATTGATATAGTGGTTGTTGCCTACGTCGAGTTCCACGGTATATTTGCCGTCTGCAAGCACTCCGTCGGAGTTGGGCGAAACTACGTTGCCGTCCGCATCCTTATATCTCAAGTTTACAGGTACGGGATCTCCGCCGTCAACGCTATAAGCGCCGTAATAATCTTTTACGGACATGCCGCCGGGGAGTTTTGTAGGCAAGTTTGTCATCGTTTCTTTCGCAACAATCTCTGCCTTGTCTATTTGTATGATCGTGTTGAGTACAAGATCTTCGTAATTTGTAACGGAAATTGTTACCGTTCCCACATAATTACCTGCGTTGACCGCTTCCGTATGTCCTTCAGACGTATCTTTTGCGGTAATTCTTACGCTTTGACCTTTATACTGGTATTTACCGTCTACGATATCGAAACCTTCAAAAGTAACAACGTGCGGATAGCCGTCATACGTCGCAACGACAGGAGTAGCGGTAATACCGGTGATCTTTGCTTTGTCAATAACGACGTTTACCGAAACGGAATGATTAACGTATCCGATCTTTGAAACAAACATCGTTACGGTATGCGTACCCGCTTCCGTGATCGTTATATCCGAAAGACTGTCATAAGTCTCATTCTCATATCTAAATCTTACCTGCGCATCCGAATAAGGAACCTGCGCGTTGATTTTTTCCGCATAGTTGCTTCCGTCATATACGCCATTGCTTCCTTCGAATATTATGCCTACGAATTCCGCGGGAGTAATGGTCATGACCACGTTTAGAGCGCACTCTTCATAATGGTCGTCTCCGATAAATTCTATAGAATATGAGTAATTGCCTTGTTCGCTATACCAACCGAGCAACGATCCTTTCACGAGCGGCTCGAATTTACCTGTTGAGGAATTGTAATATTTTA
>JAIEEW010000194.1 GCA_029067255.1 Clostridia bacterium
ATGACGGCGTTTTTCCGATGTCAACTATTTTTTTAATTTTTTTTACAAAAAAGAAAAGCGAGTGTTCCCGCTCTTCTTCTCCATTTATTTATATTATGATTTTTATTTGCCGAATTTTGCCGCAAATCTCAACGTATGCTCTTGCTTAGGCAAAATCTTGTACTGCGGCTTTGTATTCGCCATAGCGGGAACGTCTCCGCCTACTCCGCGTTGTTTACCGTCCACGCAGACAGTGAGCATATTCTCTCTTTCGAGTTCATGCATATGCTGAGTATTTTGAAGTGTTTCGCAAGTATAAGGATGGATTGTCATCTCAAAAGCCTTGTCTATCGCGCGCAAACTTACGCCATTTCCGTCGCCTATCTTTGCATAACGGACTGCGGTGCGGTTTCCGTTTTCCTGCGGATAGAGATAGTCGTGAATAAAGTCTTCCGCTACTCCCTTCCAAAGTCCCAGTTTTGCCGCGCTCGCTCTGTCGCAATAATTCTCATGCGGACCTTTCGCGTACATTTCCACGCCGTCGACGCCTTTAGCCAAACGCCACGTAAATCCGTACCTTTCAAAATCGCTTCCTTTGGGTAATAGCGTCATAGACATATCTATATTGCCTTCGCCGTCAAATTTGTAAACCGTTTTAAGCGTCTTAGCAAATCGCATCTTCCACGCGATCTCTACTATCGCAAATCCTTTATCGTCGCGAACGCAGATACGTTTTGCTTTGAGCGTCTTGCTCGCTCTTCTGAACTTACCTACGCCCATAATCGTTTTGGCGATAATTCTCGGCACTTGCGGCAACGAATCGTTGTCTATATCCGCTCTGACGAAATTAGGTCTTATCGGGGACGTAAGCAATTCTTCCCCATTGTTTTTTATAGATACGATATATCCGTTCTTTTCCAGTCTGTAAACGTTATCTCCCGAATTGATTACGAAAGAGTCGCCGTCTTTGACAAACGTCGCTCCGCCATTCGTTACCTTTTCTGCAAAATCAAATTCTTCAAGGATAAACTGTTCGTACGCCGCGACGTGTCCTTTGGGCGCGTAAGGCGTTTCGGATTTGGTTGTCATACGCAAATCGCAAACGATTTCTTTGCCCTGCGGATACTCTACTTTCTTATCAATAAGTTGGCATTCGACAGTTTCGTCGGGCGCGCAATCTACGGTTAATTCGCGACCATAAAGATTTTCTCCTTCCGCAACGATTTTTATCTCCAACAAAAATTCGTTGAGATTCGTAAATCTATAACGGTTTTTTATCTTCAAAGTATTGCCGTCAATAGAAAATTCCGCTTGTTGGTACTGATACTTTACTTCGTACAGCGCGGGATTGGGCGAACGGTCGGCTCTTACGATACCGTTGAACGCAAAACGTCCGGCGTTAGGCTTATCTCCGAAATCTCCGCCGTAACACCATTTGTCTTTTCCGTTTTCTTTTACGCGTATACTCTGATCCGCAAAGTCCCATATATATCCGCCCGCTAAACGGTCGTACTTTCTGAACATATCCCAGTAATCGCTGAAATTACCCAAACTATTTCCCATGCAGTGAGCGTATTCGCACTGTATGAATGGCAAATCTCTATACATTTCGGGAGTATACTTGCATCCCGACGGCGACCAAAGAGCCTGACAGTGGCGCATAGGCTTGTTTTCTCCGATAACGGGCATCTTTTCCCATCTCGAATACATTTCGCTGAGTACGTCGCCGAGTTTTCCCGACTGATCGGGTTCATAATGAATAAAACGAGTCTTGTCAAGTTCCAAAACAGCGTCTTTCATCGCAAAAAAGTCTTTGCCGAATCCCGCTTCGTTTCCTAGCGACCAACTTATAATACACGAATGGTTACGCAAACGCCTTACCATATTTACCGCTCTGTATACGCATTGATTTTTCCAGCGCTTACTGCTCTTTGGCAAAAACATTGCAAGTCCGTGCGATTCGAGATTTGTTTCCGCCATAACCAGTATTCCGTATCTGTCGCACAATTCGTAGAAGACGTCTTGATTGGGATAATGGCTGTTGCGGATAGACGTAATGTTGTTGGCTTTGCAAAGTTGAATATCCTTTTC
>JAIEEW010000195.1 GCA_029067255.1 Clostridia bacterium
GCGCAGGCGTTGCTTGACGAGACCGAACCTAGGGGCGGCGACTGGCATTTTGCTCAAGCGCATATATTTTTCAAACGCAACTGGTTTTTGGACAGTAAAAATCAGGTAGAGATGGCTTTGACCTACGACCCAGATAATGCAAGATATAAGACTACGTTGAACGCGCTCAACAAAATGCAGTCTAATATAGACGACGAAGTTAAGGCGCAAAGACAGTCTAGAGCGGGATATTCCGCTCCGCAGGAAACAGGCGGCGGAATGGCCGGTAGCGGACTTTGTTCGTATTGCGCGTCGCTACTTCTTTGCAACGCAATGTGTTGGTTTTGTTTTTAGGGTGTTCGGCGGAAAAGACGCTTTTTACTTGCTGTAAATCTGCCTTCCCGCCGAACGTTATTTTACTAGTTATTCTATAGATTTTTCATTTATCCGTCTTAACAAAGAATTCGCTATTTTACTAATCGCAAATCCCTATTACCGCCAAACGGGGTTTAGGTTGTTAGTCTACTGATACGGCCTACAAAATCAATTTAATAATATCAAATATGATATTTTATTATATTAGATTCTTCAACAGGCTCGCAATAGCGGGAGAGAGAACAAGCGTGTACGGCAAGTACACAGGACGTACTCGACCTACACCCGCTAAAACGAAAATCTTACCGCTCTCCGCTGTCTAATACAATCGTGGGTATTTATACGAATTAGCCTATGGCATTTGATTAGATTTCTCCACTACGGTCGAAATGATGGGAAAGAAAACAGATTTTGTTGATTCTTTCGTTATATGAGAAAAGAGAGAAACGTTTTACTACCGATATATGAGAGTACAGAGAAATGATTTTCCTACCGTCATATTGAGCGCAGCGACAGCGGAGTCGAAATATCTAGTCTAATAATAATCAATATTCAAGTCCGACTAAAATCGGAGTGAAACGGAGATTTTACGTTTGGTCGGGAAGGCGGGAACTCGACAGTAAGATTAGCAATTACATTTGATTAAATATGATTGCTACCGTATATGTCGAAGTGAACGCCCATTGAGCGGAGTATAGCGTAGTCAAAATATTTAATCAAATGCCGTAAGATATCCCGTATTAATAAGTCCGACCGAAATCGTAATGAAATGTAGATTTCGCGTTTGGTCGGGAAATAAAGATACAAATGATTTACATAATTTGGTTGCATTTGGCGGGTAGTTTTGCTATAATATCTAAGGAAAAAAATAAATTTTAATATATTAAAGGAGTTTTTACTATGGCAAATACTACAAACAAGAAAGTATTGGAATTCGTTCAGAGCAGAGTTGACCTTTGCAAGCCGTCCGAAGTAGTTTGGATAACAGGCGAAGAGGCTCAGTACGAGGCTTTGACGAAAGAGGCTATTTCTACGGGAGAAATGATCGAACTCAATCAGAAGACGTTGCCCGGATGTTTGTTGCACCGCACCAAACCCAACGACGTTGCCCGCGTAGAAGGCAGAACTTTCATTTGCTCTCGCAAAGAAGAAGATTGCGGTCCTACCAACAACTGGTGGAAGCCGTCCGAGGCTTATGAGAAACTTAACAGTATTCTCGAAGGCGCTTATAAGGGACGTACGATGTACGTTATTCCTTTCTCGATGGGTCCGGTAGGCGGTCCTATCTCTAAGGTAGGTATCGAAGTAACTGATTCTATCTACGTTGTACTCAACATGAGAATCATGACGAGAGTAGGCAACGACGTGCTTGCCGCTTTGGGCGATAGCAACGATTTCGTAAGAGGAACTCACGCTAAATGCAACGTTGATCCCGAAGAGAGATATATCTGCCAGTTCCCCGAAGATAACGCTATTATCTCGGTAAACAGCGCTTACGGCGGAAACGTATTGCTCGGCAAGAAGTGCTTCGCTTTGAGAATCGCTTCTTATCAGGGTAAGAACGAAATGTGGATGGCTGAACATATGCTTATTTTGGGTATTGAAAAGCCGAACAAAGAAACCGTTTATATGTGCGCGGCGTTCCCGTCCGCTTGCGGAAAGACCAACCTTGCAATGTTGATCCCGCCGGAAGGTTACAGAAAGAACGGCTACAAAGTATTTACCGTAGGCGACGATATCGCATGGATCAAGAAAGGACCGGACGGCAGACTTTACGCTATCAACCCCGAAAACGGATTCTTCGGCGTTGCTCCCGGCACGAACTCCAAATCCAACTACAACGCTCTCGCTTCTACGAGAAAGAATACGATCTTTACCAACGTTGCTCTCAATCCCGAGACAATGGAAGTATGGTGGGAAGCGCTTGAAAAAGACGCTGCTGACAAGAAGAAACCTGCTTTCCTTATCGACTGGACTGGCAAAGATTGGACTCCGGACACTGTTGACGCTGACGGCAAGCCTGTAAAAGCGGCTCATCCGAACTCTAGATTCACCGCTCCGGCTAAGAACTGTCCTTGCATTTCTCCCGAATTTGAAAACGGAGCAGGCGTTCCTATCAGCGCTATCATCTTCGGCGGTCGCCGTCCTTCCACGGTTCCGCTCGTATATCAGGCTAGAAGTTGGGAACACGGCGTGTTCATCGGCTCTATCATGGGT
>JAIEEW010000196.1 GCA_029067255.1 Clostridia bacterium
TACACTTTTTTTGGAATTTTTTGCTATTTGTCGATTTTTTTATTATTTTTTTACTAAATTTCGATATTTATAAGTTTAAGTTAAGATATTTTTGATAAAAATTACGGATATAAAATTTTACTAGATTCTTCGACTGCGCTCAGAATGACGGTTGGGCGCAAAGACTTTGTTGAATCTCCCGTCATTTCGACCGTAGTGGAGAAATCCCCCCCAACCAGTCGCAAAATCTACGATACTCTACGATTTCGGTCGTACTTCTATACTGATTGTTATTAGATTAGATATTTCGACTTCGCTTACGCTCCGCTCAATATGACAGGTAAAAAATCGTTGCTTTACACTATTAATCTATTCCGCCACTAAGTTTGGCGGTAAGGGGAATTTGCAATTAGTAAAATAGCGATTTTTTTTAAGACAATACCAAAAGCGACTCCCAGAAATTAAATTATTCGCCCTATTGCCTTATATTACAAACGCTACTAAAAAAGCATTTTTGCGTTTTCGGGAAGATCTATTATCGCGCCGTGAAGAACTTTTACTTCGATTTTTTCGACGTGCATACGTTCGTCGCTTTGAAGATATATACGCTTATCGCGCCACTCGCCGGCGCATTCTTTTTCAAGAAGTCTATACGCAAAAATCTTGTGGCATACGCTGGGAGCGAGTTTTACAAGTACGGATTTATTATCTTCGCATGCGAAGACTTCGTTTAGTTTTACTTTGAGTTTGCTTGCCATAACTTCGTCAGACAAAACGTAGCCGTCGCCGTTGCAATACGGACACGTCTGCAACATCGCGCTTTCCAACATGCTTCTCGTCTTCTTTCTAGTGAGTTCCACAAGACCTAGCGGAGTCATGCCTATCACGGAAGTTTTGGTTCTGTCCATCGCAAGCGCTTCTTGCAATATATCCAAAACTTTTTGGGAATGCTCGGGGTTATCCATATCGATAAAATCTATTACAACTATCCCGCCGATATTCCTTACTCGAAGTTGACGGGCAATTTCTTTCGCGGCAATACAGTTGGTTTCAAACACCGTCTGCTCAAGATTTTTCTCGCCCACGTACTTGCCTGTATTTACGTCGATTACGGTCAACGCTTCCGTTCTATCAATAATCAAATAAGCGCCGTTTGCAAGCACGACTTTGCGTTGCAACAATTCTCCGACCTGCTTGATAAGTCCGTATTTTTTGTGCATCGGGACTTCGTCGTCATAAAGTACGAACAATTCGGGTTTCTTCTCGTTGAGCGAAGCGAAAGCCGTTTTGAAATCTTCAAGTAGTCGCCTATCGTCTATAATGATATGATCCACGTCGTCGCGGAGCATATCTCTTACGGCGCGAATTGCAACGCCTTCTTCTTTATAGATAAGCGAGCCTGCCGGTTTGGTGAGATTTGATTCTTTGATCTTATTCCACTTTTCGACTAATTCCCCTATCTCTTCTTTGAGTTCCTCCTTAGAACAATCTACGGACTGAGTACGCAAAATTATTCCAAATCCGTCAGGCTTGACTTGATTGACAAAATCTATCAGTTCTTTCTTTTTGTCTTCGTCGGTAATTTTTCTGCTAACTCCTACGTAATCGATCTGCGGCATAAGCACGACTCCGCGCCCAGGAAGCGTAACGTTCATAGTTATTCTCGCGCCCTTGGAGCCGAACTGTTCCTTTGTTACCTGACAAAGGATCGTATCGCCCGCGCGCAGATTGAGTTTTTTATCCGTAACGTCTTTGAGTATCTCGCCGTATTCCAAAGTGTCGCCAGCGAAAAGAAACGCGTTCTTTTCCAGACCTATATTGACAAACGCCGCCTGAACAAAACCGTCCTGCACCGCAACAGGAAGCCCCACCTTGAGAATGCTCCCAAGCATCCCCCTCTCTGGCCTGAAATCTGCTGCGCAAAGACCGGGAATCATTTTTCTTCTTTTAATCACCACAAATGAGACCAGTACGCTTATGGTCTGCGAAAGTGTTGTCCCAAGCGCCGCACCGGAAGCCCCAAGCC
>JAIEEW010000197.1 GCA_029067255.1 Clostridia bacterium
AAAATATGTTGCTCAGAGAAGTGATAATGACGGCGTTGACGTATTTAGGCGACGAAGAAGTCGCGCTTGACGGCAAGTTGTTAAAACATCCAAAACTCAATTTGTTGATGAGATGCGCCAATATAGTCCTTAAAGAGATTGCTACGGACTATCTGCCGCTTGCCGCCGAAGAAGCCGTCGACGTCAAGGACGGAAGAATAAGTTACGACGCGTTTTCGCGCAGATTGTTGGAAGCGCTTGTCGTAAAAGACGCTAATACCGAAACGAAGACGGTATTTAGACATACTCCGTCCGCTTTGGAAATTAAGAATAAGGATATTAAACGCGCCAACGTCAAATACAACTATATGCCTATGGACGCGGGGTTGGACGACGAGTGTCAGATTAGTCCGCTTGTCAGCGAAAAGACGGTAGCGATGGGAGTGTGTTCGGAATTCAGTCTTATCGAAGGAATGTACGAGCAGTCCGTAATGTTTTCCGAAAGGTATAAAGACGATTTGCGTAGCGTAGCAAGGAAAAAGGGCGAGATACGAATCAAGCCTAGAAGGTGGTATTGATGTATTACGAAAAAAAATATTCGCTTAGGCAACCCGAACGAAAAAAATTCGCGCTGTCTAATTTCGCGGGTTACGACGAAAACAAGAAATCAAGGACTTTGCCGTGCGATTACGTCGACTGCGTTTATAATTACGGATTCAAAAATAACAAACTCGTCAATTCCTATGGAGTAAGCGAATTTAATATAGGCGATTACGTATTTCCGCCGCTGCCGGAAGTGGAAGGTAAGCGCGGGGTATTTTGCACTACGATGTTCGTAGACGGCGCGCCAAGGTTTACCGCCGTGATATCGTATGCGAAAGAAATAGCGTTTTGCGTAGCGGGCGATACCGAGTGGAGATTTATGAAAACCAACAGATTTGCGCCCCATACTTGCGGAACGATTTATTATATCAACAGCGATCCCTGTCTTTTTCTGGCGGGCGACGGCGGCGTAGAGTGGTTTGCCAACAATTACTTTTATACCGCGTTGACGAAATCCGTTCAGGATATATGTCTGCATTACGAAAGATTGTTTCTCGTTGTCAAAGACACGCACAACAGCGTATGGTTCAGCAAAGCAGGAAATCCGATGGTATGGGATCACGAGATAGATAAAGGCGGTTATATCAACTTCGACGGTACTATAGGAGAAGTAAATGCGATAAAGAGTTTCAACAACTATCTGTACATATTCTGCGATTACGGTATTTACAGACTTACCGCATACGGAGATCAAACTCAGTTCAATCTCAAAAAGATATATACGTCTAGCGGTAGGATCTACGCGAATTCCGTTACAGTTTGCGGAGAGTACATAGCGTTTGCCGGCGACGAAGGAATATTTCTTTTTGACGGTTACGACGTAAGTCGATATACGACGAAAGTAAACAATCTTATAGCGGACGGATTCGAAGATATTTCCGCTTGCTATTCGCGGCATAAGTATATAGTTTCATTCACAAATCATACGCAAGCCGAATACGGGGTATTCAATCGCCGTCGCGACAATAATATGTTGCTCGTATTCGATATCGTTGACAAGAGCGTTAACATAATGCGCGGAATATCGCTGAAATATCTGCGCTCGGTAAACGAAAAGGATTGCTGTAAAATCGTGGGCATAAGCGAAGATTGCGATACGTTTGTCGAACTGGACGACAGCGGACTTTATTTGGGCGAGCCCATGTTAAAATACTGGGAAAGCGGAGATATAGATTTTGGAAGACCCGCGGAAGTTAAACTATTGAGAAGCGTGGAGTACAGCGCGAAAAACGAATACTATCTCGGTATAATTTGTAACGGCGAGCGAAAGGAATTTTTGCTCTCGCCAAACGAAAAGAAAAAGAGCCTTTATATAAAGGCTAAAGAATTCAAATTTTATATACGACGCGACAATCCGGTAGAAGAGATATTCCCGCCGACGCTTGTCGTGGACTTTCTCAAGTAAGGAGAAATTATGAACGGTTTCAGAAAGTTGGAGATCATGATGGAAGAGTTGGATGAAAACTTCAACGAGCATTTGAGTAAATCCAAATCCACTTATTACTATATCATGAAGTCCGACGGCAACGAAAATAAGTTGGCGTTGAACGTATATTCCCGCGGCGGAGAAACGGAATGCGAAATTTTGATCCTTCCGGATTATTCGTCGTCAAACGCGGCGAAATGCGAAATAAAGGTGGACGGCGAGTCGCGGTTTAGCGCGCAGGGCGTCATATCTATTTTTTCTATGCAATTCGTAGCGGGATATCACGTTTTGGAATTCGTATCGGAAGGCGTTGCCGCGGGAATGAGAATTAGGTTGACGGGCGCGCTTTCCGATTGCAAAGAAGCGGCGGTGAAAAATGAATAACAGGTTGCGGAGAATAGCGCTTAAAATAACTAAGTATAAACTGTATTTGTATATCAAAGCCAACGGGAAAGCCGCCGGATCAATAACAAACGTAAGGAGAGAAAAAAATTGACTTGGAACGAATTTAAGAAAAAGGTAAAAGATTTTTTTGTCGGTGAAAAAGTCGAAGACGCGGATACGTCTAAATATGTCGAAGACGAAAAATCGCTTAACGATAAACTCAAAGAAATTGCCGACAGTTACAAGCCGCAATACAATCCCGGCGAGGGATATGAAGACTTGTCCGATTTGTTGCCCGAAAAGATAGAGTATGAGTATCGCGAATATGAAGGCGACGATGAAGAAGGAATAAAAAACAATACTTCTCAAAAGTATAAGGATATATTGGAAAGCGAATCTAAAATAGTATCCGATAAATACGATACGAAAGTAGGAGAAGTGGAAAACAAGAAGCAGTCCGCAAGCGCCGAAAGCGCCGTTAAAGCGAGCGAGTTGCAAGAAAAGTACGAAGAGATAGAAAAGGCGATAATAAATTCGCTGATAGCGAAAGGACTGTACAACTCTTCTATCAAAGGAGCGCAAAAGCAAGCGAGCGAAGAATCTAAGTTGGGAGAACTCGAAGGATTGAAATCTGATTTGGACAAGAAACTCGGCGATTACGACGCGCAGATAGAAAAGTTGAAAGGAGAAGAAAACGTCGCTCTTGAAAAGTTGGATTTGTCATACGCGCAAAAGGTGCAGAACGAAATACAGTCTTTGTTGGAAAAGCGCGACAAAGAGATGAAAAGCATAGACGATTACAACAACAAACTCAAAGAAAAAGAACTCAAATACATCGAAGATAGGGCGAAAGCGATCGAAGAGCAACTTTCGCAAAGACTTAAAGACGAGCAGTATCTCAAATACCTTGAAAACAAAAACGGTTATGCGGGAGAAAAGGCGGAGAATTACGCGCAAAGATATAATATTGCTTTTGATTTCTACGATTCTATGCCTAAGAGCGTCGCCTTGAAGATGATAAACGAAAACAAGGATTTGCAGGGGTATCTCGGCAACTACTTCGGCAGGCTTGTAAACGCTATCGCCAAAAAGGATTGATATGTGGGACAAAGTTGTTGAGTTGGCGATGAGCGACGGCTTGTGGGCGTTGCTTTTTTGCGTGTTGTTGATATTCGAATTGAAAGACAGTAGGGCGCGAGAGAAGAAGTATCAGAACACTATTTCAAATCTCTCGCAAGATCTCGGGTATATGAATACGATGAACGAAAGTATTGACGATATTCGAGAAAATATGCGCGAATATATGGAAAGAAACTTTTGCGCTACGGTAAAGGAGAAAACGTGAAAGATAAGTTGAAGAGTTACGAATTCTGGGCGTCGGTGATAAGCGCGATTTTAGTTGTATTGCAAACGCTCAGTATAAAGTTGGACGTTCCGCAGATCGCCGAATTCACGACGGCTTTTCTCGGAGCGCTCAGCGTAGCGGGAATATTGAAAAAAAGCAAAGTAAAAAGCGGAGCGGTCGCAGAAACGACCGACGGCGGAGAAGTCAACGTTGTTTTGCCGTCCGACGGTATCTTAGGCAAAGACGAAGAATTCGATAGCGAAGAAAAAGCAAATGAAAATAAATTTGACGGCGAAATAGATAAATAAACTTTTTCAAAGTTATTCCGCCCATATTAAAATATAGCGTACTATTAATAACGGCATTAGGCTCCCGTATTTTGCGGGAGCCGTTTTTTATTTATTAAACTTTGTCGAAAATTTGTTCAAAAAGGCAAATTTTTTTGTTTTGTCGCATAATATAGAATATGTTAAATTTCAGCAGAATTCATTTTATCGGTATAGGCGGGATAAGTATGTCCGCGTTGGCGTATCTTACCAGCGAAGCGGGGGTTTGGGTAAGCGGTTCGGATAGGAGCGCTTCTCCGACTTTGAAAAAACTTGCCGACTACGGCATAAACGCTTATGTGGGAAGCAACAACAGCGCAGTCGCTAAAAGCGATCTTGTGGTATATTCAAGCGCGATCGCAGACGAAGATCCCGAACTCAAATTTGCCCGTCGCAACAAAATTAGATGTATGGAACGCAAAGCCTTTCTCGCTTTGTTAGCGGGCGAGTGCAGAAGCGTGATCGCTATTGCGGGAAGCCACGGAAAGACGACGACTACGGCTATGCTTTGCAAAGTCGCAGAACTGGCGTCGCTTGAATTTATGGGGCATGTCGGCGGAATTGTCAACGGGGAGAAAAGTAATTATTTTGATACGGGGCGGGATTATTTTATTACTGAAGCGTGCGAGTATCAGCGCAGTTTTCTTTCGCTTACTCCCGATATAGGAGTGGTTCTGAACAGCGATTACGATCATCCCGATACATATCCCACTCCGCAAAGCATGAACGATGCGTTCGTTCAATTTGTCGATCAGTCGAAAGTTGCGGTGGTTGAAGAAAACTGCTTTAGGCAGTTGCGTCTTTCGGCTTTGGACAACGCGCGAGATAAGATTTATACATTTGGGTTTGGAGAAGACGCGGATTTTAGAGCGGTAAACCTTACGCAAAAGGATGGCAAGTTTGTTTTCGATATAGTATACGAAAGCGGTATAGTACATAACGTTGCTTTGAATCTCTACGGCAAACACAACGTTCTCAACGCTTTGGCTGTATTCGCGGTATGCTATTTGATTTGGCTTGACGGCAGAGAAGTCGCAAAGTATATCGGACTTTTTGACGGCGTGGATAGACGTTTTTCCGAACGCGGTAAGTTGAAATGCGGAGCGAGAGTTATCGTAGATTACGCGCATCACCCCAGTGAAATTGCGGCGACTGTGGATACGGTAAGACTTATGAGCAAAGGTAAGATAATCGCGGTGTTCGAGCCGCATACGTATTCGCGTACAAAAGCCTTGCTCGAAGAGTTTGGCAAATGCTTTTTTTGGGTAGACGAATTGATTGTGTTGCCGACTTATTCCGCTCGCGAAGACTGCGCTATGGGACTTGACGGCAGCGCTTTGGCAAGTTATCTCAATTCTCTTGGAGAAGGAGTGATATATCTTGAAAATTACGAACAAGCGCGCGAGTACATAAACGCGACCGCCAAAGAAAGAGATACCGTAATAGTACTGGGCGCTGGGTCGATAGATTCGTTGGGGGATTTGCTTGTTCGGCAGTAGGGGAAATTTGCGAAATTAAAATGCGCCTTTTCCGCTAAATCAATAAAATAAAAAGGTCTCAACGTACAGCAAGTACGAGAGACTTTTTTTTGTATTGCCTTAACAAAAAAATCGCTATTTTACTAATCGCAAATCCCCCTTATTC
>JAIEEW010000198.1 GCA_029067255.1 Clostridia bacterium
ACGTTATCCACATAAAGGCTATTTTTGCCGTATTTGTCGCCATCGACGTGTAGATACTCGGCATAAACATTACTATGGTAAGTATGCCCCAAGGAATAGCCGAACCGAATAGATACGGTCGCATCTTTCCCCATTTCGTCCTTGTGCGGTCAACAATAACGCCCATTATAGGATCGTTCAAACCGTCAAAGATTTTGGAAACCAAAAACATTGTTCCAACCGCCGCCGCAGGTATACTTACGCAGACGGTATAGAAATAAAGCAAATAACCTTGAACAAGACCGGTAACCGCGCTGGACGCAAATTGCGCAAGCGAGAAGAATATGTAGTCTTTTTTCTTTAAGTACTTCTTGTTTGCAAGATCGTCATTTGCCGACTGTCCCGCTGACGGCTCTTCCGCGATAGGCATTACGCCGTCAATCGTCTGAACATTCTCTTCCACTCAAAACCTCCCCCTTTGCATCTTCTGCAAAATAATATTGTTGTCGATTGCGATGTTTCCATATCAAAACTATTTCGTAATCGTCTAAAATATATCTTATATATTATAACAGATTATCGCGCGCTTATCAATAGCGAAAACGATAACAATATATGTAAAATATTTTACGTCTATTTTTCCAGTCGCTTCGTAAAGAAATCGCCGTTTGGATAACTCAAAACGAACGCGCCTGTACTGCTCCACGCTTGCAACATAGAACCGTCGGGATGCAACGGACTGAAAAATTCTATCGGCGTGTAATTGCCTTTTTCCACGTTGTATTCAAACCATCTGGTAAGCGGATACTTATAATCCATACCGTACATAAGTTTCGCGTAAGCGTAAACGCACGAAAGGTACGGCCAGTCGCCGCCGTTGTGATAATAATAAGGCAACGAAGATTTCTGAACGATATCTTTCGTATTCTTATAGAAAGGATAAACCGAAAGCGTTCCGAAATCGCCCGCGCATTGCTCTTTGTTGTTTTTGCTTTCGAGAAGAGATTGCATATTTTCCAACATCCTTCTCGCTCTCGACTCGTCAGTAAGTCCGTACAGCGCAATGACTACCGTGTCTATAGAAAGATTGTCTTCTACAAAGTTTTCGCTCTTATAGTTGACAAACCAACCTTTTTCTTCGTCCCATAAAATATCGTTGATCGCTTTGACGACCGTCGTATATTTATCTGCGTATTCCTTTGATTTACTCTCGTCGTTGTAACATACTTTGTATATCTCGCTCATAGCGAAAAGCGCTCTCGCGTACAACGCTTCGTCGTAAGTAACGTATGTTGAACGGAAGACGTTGTCGCACCAGTCTCGGCGATTGTATTCTCCGCCTTTTACCAAAAGACCCGTTTGATCGGTTTCCTTCATAAGTCTTTGCAATACGAGATTAGCGCTGTTGATAACTCGGCCCGCTTTGACTTTCTCTTCGAGTATGGAGAAATCTTTTGTATGCACAAGATAATCATATAGCATGAGAACGAAGAAGGACGGCGAATCGTAATGGTCGCCCCAATAATTTTTGAAATTGAATTTGACTGCGGACGGACACTCGCCTTTTTTGCTTATGCCGTTGGCAAGAGTAATTATCTCGTTGCGTACGAGATCGGGACGAACGGGGAGTACGCTCAACACCGTCCAGTAAGCGTCTCTGTAATACGTCCTTGCGGGAAATTGATATACAATGCCTGCAAGAAAACCTTTGAATTTGCCCAGTTCTTTATAATTTGAAAGCGACGCGTTGAGCAAAGATTTGTAATACGCGTTGAGAAAATCTCCTTCGACGGGAGCGGGACATTTAAGTCCGCTTGCGTAAGCGTTGCAATCCGCAAGCGCGTTGTCGAAGTTTCTGAGCGCTACTTTTACGTCGCAGAAAGTGAAATCGTCCCTAGTACCTGCGCTAATAACGTATCTAAACGCTCTGCTTTCGCCTTTCGCTATCTTTCCGCCGAAAGCGAATTGATTGTAAAAACCTCTCTCGTGTTCCAACCCTTGCGCTTTGCAGTTAAACGCCATATCGATATAAAAGTCGCCCATGAGTTCGCCGCGTT
>JAIEEW010000199.1 GCA_029067255.1 Clostridia bacterium
CATACATACTTCTACCGTAAAACATCTGCATATCGTAATCTATTCATTCATAAATCACGTCCAGTTCCTTGCCCAGATTTGCTTTCATATTTTCGATCATCACGTTTTCTTGCAAGGCGTAAAGTTTTTCCTGTCTTTGAAGTTTTACGCTTTCATCGATCTGTCCGCTTAATCTGCTCGCGGGTGTTCCGTCTTCTTGAGAGTAAGTGAAAAATCCGCACCTGTCAAGTCTGGCTGTCTTTATGAATTTCTCCAACTCAGCAAAATCTTCTTCGCTCTCTCGCGGAAATCCCACGATAAACGTGGATCTTATAGTAAAATCCCCCTTGCTTCTTATCATATCGACAAGTCTATAAATCTGTTCAGACTTGATCCGTCTGTTCATAAGTTTAAGAATACCGTCGCTTATATGCTGACAAGGCATATCGATATAATTACATATTTTAGGATTGCTTACAATATAATCGATAAGCGATTCCGTAATATTTTCCGGATAGAGATAAAGCAATCTTATCCACTCAATGTCAAGTTTCGACAACTCTTCCAAAAGGTTTATTAACTTGACTTCTCCGTACAAATCAACGCCGTATCTGGACACGTCTTGCGCCACGATTATCAATTCGGTTATACCGTGATCTCTTACAAGGGCTTGCGCTTCGCCAACTATGTCTTCGATTTTTCTAGAAGTATATTTTCCCCTTATATTAGGAATGGCGCAGTATGTACATTTATTGTCGCACCCTTCGGCTATTTTCAAGTACGCGTAATGATACGGCGTAGTAAGCACTCTTCTTGGAGAAAAATGTCTTACGTCTTTGTCGTTGGTATACGAACGATCGCTTCTGCCCGCGACAAGATCCTTGATAAGTTGCGGCAGATTATGATAATTAGCCGTACCTAAAAACATATCAACTTCTGGAAATCCGTCTTTTATTTCCGACATATATCTTTGAGTAAGACAACCCGTAACTATCAGATACTTACAGTTTTGCTTTTTGTATTCGGACATCTCCAATATAGTATCGATCGCTTCCTGTTTCGCGCTGTCGATAAATCCGCAAGTATTAACGATAATGATATCCGCCAAAGCGGGATCGCCGGTAAGTTCATATCCGTCGTCCTGCAAATACGCAAGCATATTTTCGCTGTCTATTCTGTTTTTATCGCATCCCAAAGACACAACGCCTATTTTCATTCGTTTTCTCCGCTATTCTCTTCTTCGCCGTCCGCCGTCTGCTTTGCTCCGAAAAGCAACGTCTTGTTCTTAATTACGTAATTTGCGCCTGATACCACGGTAACTATTGTTGCCACTATCAGCAATGCCGCGCCGGCATATTTGAACACTTCAAATACCGTACCTGAATGCGCGGAACACAACAAAAACGTAAGCGCAAACATAGTACTTGCCGTCTTTATTTTTCCGAGTTTATCCGCTGCCAACGCAACGCTTTTGAGCGCCGCGACCTGTCTTATTACGCCTATCATAAATTCTCTTGCGATTATGATGACCGAACAAATCAACTCCATATAAGGCGCTTCCGGAATATAGTTCCCGTCAATAAGTATGAACAATCCTGTCGCCACAAGCACTTTATCCGCTATCGGATCGAGCAATTTGCCCAAATCGCTTACCATGTTATACTTTCTTGCGATATGACCGTCCACAAAGTCCGTCAAAGACGCGACTATAAACAGAATCGCAGTAATTATAAACAGGTATTCGTACAATGGTTGCAGACAGTAACACAAAATCACCAAAGGTATCATTACAAGTCTGACAATGGTTATTTTTGTAGGCAAAGTTATTGCCGTATTACCTTTCATTTCCGTTCTCCTAAACAAAAATATATACTCTTTTCCCCGTTATTCTTCAACTTCTCCGTCGCCTGTTCTCGCGCTTTCGATAATCTCTTCTACTTCTTCTGCAGTCAAGCGACATACGCATTTATTGTCCGCCGTTTTTTCAGTATAACCGACGTTGAGCAACCAGTCGTATATTTTTCCGCCTCTCGAAAAACCTATCGAGAATGCTCTTTGCAAACCTGATATAGATACCTTATCCGATCCGGCAATCCTTCTCAATACGTCCGGTATGAGATCGTCAGGGAAATCAAATTCCTTGATATCTTTCGGGCTTGCGCTCTCTTCGCTCTTAGGCGGCTCGGACATTTCTTTGATACGGTTTTCTACGCTCTCGTCATAATAAGCCTGATTGTGCTTGATTATGTCCGACATTATGTTTTTGATTTCTATATCGTCGACGAAAGGATTTTGCAATCTTTCCAGTTGTTTAGACAACTTCCTAGTCTTGATAAGCATATCGCCTTTACCCAACAACTCTTCCGCTCCGACCGTATCCAAAATAGTTTTACTGTCTACGCCTGACGCAACTGCGAACGCAATACGCGTAGGCAAGTTACTCTTGATAAGTCCCGTTATGACGTCAACCGAAGGTCTTTGCGTAGCAAGTATCAAATGTATACCGCTTGCGCGCGCCTTTTGCGCCAAAGTAATAACGAGCGTTTCGAATTCTTTTGCATATTCGCTGACCATTATATCGCCTACTTCATCGATAATCGCGACGATATACGGCAATTTCTTATCTTCCGCTATGACTTCGTCAAGAATATTAAACGTTGGCAGTTTATTTACGCCGTACGTTTCGAACAAGGTATATCTTCTCGACATTTCTTCGACAAGCCATCTCAAAATGACCAATGACTCCTTCGGAGTATTGTAAATTTGCGGAGTAAGCAAATGCGGAAGTCCCCTGTATTGACCAAACTCTACTCTTTTTGGGTCGACAAGAACTATTCTCAACTCTTCAGGAGAATACTTGTAAACCAAAGAACACAGCATTGTGTTAAGACATACTGATTTACCGCTACCCGTACCGCCGGCTATAAGACCGTGCGGGAAGTCTGTAAGATCTTCGAAATGACAGTTGTTGTCAACGTCTTTACCTAGAGCAAAGTACAAACCGTCAGTCTTGCTCTTGAATTCTTCGTTTTCAATAAATTCTTTCAATCCCACCGTCTTTCTCTTAGCGTTAGGTATCTCAATACCGCAAAGCGATTTACCTGGGATAGGCGCTTCGATTCTAATGGACGTTACGGCAAGATACATCAACAGGTTGTCCGCCTTTTTACGGATAAGTTGAACGTCTATCTTAGAAAGCACTTCAAACTCAAATCTGGTTACCGTAGGTCCGCTTACTATATTTTTAACGCATACGTCAATACCGAAATCCGCGTAAGTATCTTCAATGATCTTTGCCTTTGCATTAAAATCTTCCTGATAATCGCTTTTATCTACATAATCTTTAAGATTGTCGACGCTAGGCGGAATATAAGGACTTCTTTTGATTTTTTCCTTTGGCTTTTCTTCTTTCTTTTCGGGTTCTTCCTTTTTGACAGGCTTTTCTTCGACCTTATTTACCGGCGGTTTGGGAACTATTGGTTGCTTCGGCGTAATAGGCTTGGGTTCAAAAGTCTTTTGAAAATAACCGTCGCTGGGTTGAGCCTTCTCCGCTTTAACTTCTACGTTTTTCGTAGCGTCGTAATTTTTGATCTCTGGAGTATCGCTCTGTTTTTTCTGTCTGTTGACGTTGGCAATGAAATCGTCCATCGACTCGATTTCTTTGGTTTCCGTCCTGTCTTCCACATTTACGGTTTCGGACTTCACGGCGATATCTTCCTTCTTTTCTACGTTGACGTTGTTGCCGTTTTTCAAAGCCTTGAAATCGAAATCTGCCGCTTTTTCTGTTTTAGCGGATTCAGATACGCTGCCAAAAGTTGCGCGCTCTATCGGCTCGACCTTACGTTCCGGCTCGTCGGATTTATAGGAAGGCTTTCTATTGAGTATTTCGCTGATTTTCTCACCGAAACTTGGCTGATTATCTCTCGGACGGCTTTCCGTCGCTTTGAAGTCGTTGCCACTTCCCGATTGTTTGCTCCTTCTTTCGTTTTCAGCCATTATACGCAATCTCTCGCTGGTAGAAAAACCTGCGTATCTGGAAGCGTCGTAATTCTGCGTAAATGAATTCTCCGTTTGCGTCGAAACGTTTTCGATAGGAGTTTCCTGCTTTCCTTCGTCAATAACGTTTAATTTACCGAATCCGTCGATACCGAAAATTTCTTTTTGAGCGCGGGATATATCCACCGTTCTATCTTCATTATCGATATCGTCGCCGGCATAAATCAATTCGGGTCTGTCCGCTTCGTTTCTTATTTCGTTTGTATCAAGTATAAGTTGAGCGTCTTCTCCGACATAATTATTAGCGTAAATCTCAAAGTCCTGCTCTCCAGAAACGTTTATCCTGTCTATCGGGACGTAATTATCAAGATTATTCTTTCTTCTTCCCTTTGCCGAAAGACTTTCGCCCATATCCTTTCCGTCTACGGTGTGATTGTTGAGATTGACTACGTTTTCCGATTGATAATCGACGTCAAACATCCCAACGTTTTCATTTTGACCGCTGGAAATCTTTTTGAATTTTTTACGCGTAAATCTTTCCAAATTTATATCAATATTTACTTGCAACAATACCGCTATCACAATCAGACCTACGGCAAGAATACCGTTCGCAACAAGACTAAGAATATAAATTTTTCCCATTGCAAAAGGATAAAGGAATATGCTCGCGATAGCGCCGCCCGCAGTATTTGCGCTGCGATAAGACTGGTTGATATATTGCCCCCAACCGTTTTTCGTATATGCGTGAGATACAAGAATATGCGCGAACATAATTACCAGCACGGCAATCGCAACATAAAGCGCGATAATTTTGGCGTTTTGCTTAGGCTTGACGTTAAGACACATCAATACTCCAACCAAAGTCATGGCAAAACTGTATCCGTACATCGCATAACCGAATACTCCCACAAAAAAATCGACGAGAACTTCTCCCGCTTTCCCGAACACGCCGAGCAAAATCAAATCCATCGCAACGAAAACGATAGTAATAACTATTCCGTTCGTACGATTGGATTTTATCTTCTTGTTTTGATTATTATCTTCGTAACCTTTTGGCATTGAATTTCTCCTTATAATCACATTTTAGATTATATCACAACATATACCGAATTACAATATTTTTAATTAAATTATTATTATATTAAAGACGCTGCATTAGAATAACAACGCTCATTTTCGTTAAACTGTGTAAAATTTTATACAGTTGACAGTTCATTTGTGCCTATTTTGGAGCGAAATTTGTTTTTATATCTCGAATTATACGAAAAAAGATAGGCTCGCCTATCTTTATCTCGCATATTCGGCTAAAACCTTGACTGAGCGTCAAATCAATTTGTCAATATCGCATTTCGGCTTCTTCCCGATATAAGCAAGGCTCGCTTTTGTTATATCGTAAGAATAATCTATCACGTCTTTGGTTTGTTCAAGCGTAATATTCTCTATTTCTTTAATTTTTTCGTCTATATCAAAAATCTTACCTGCAAAAAGCGCGTTCTTTGCGTTTACTCTCATCATGACTCCCGTGCTTTCC
>JAIEEW010000002.1 GCA_029067255.1 Clostridia bacterium
AGATTCGCGCTAATACTTTGCGACGACTCCCTACGCGAGTGCTAACTCTCAGGTTCAAAGGTACTGTCGTGATAAACGACATCTCAGCAACTAACGGGTTGCGCCCCTGCATCTTTTATATATGTATTATAATATCTATTATTGTAAATGTCAAACAGTTTTACAAGTTAAAATTCAATATCTCTTCTCAATTCTATATAACCTTCGTGCGTCGTCGTAAACAATATAGGTTGATCTTTTTCATCAAAGAAAGCAATATCATTTATACCGAAATCTGTTGCTTCTGCGTAATCCCCCCAATTTCCCGTCTTCAAAACACAGAAAGTGGCAAATTGTTTTAAGTAAACGAACAACTCAAACGTCGCGCGAATTTTTAGCAATCGACATCTTTTGCTTGATTTGGTTCCATGCCAGTTATTCGTCAACTTTTCTGTTATAATATCTTCTTCAAATTTTTCTATCAAACGAGTATCTTCTTCGTCAACAACAACGTATTCGATATATCTGGTTTTTGGATGAATAATATTCAATAACCGAACATAATCGGAATGTTCGTTCAAATTTATTGACCGATACGTACAATTTGCCATAAAATTCTAATATTCTTTGACCTTTTCTTTGATTTTAGTTATTAGCCCCAACACTCCAACGACAGTAAATATACCGCCCATAGAGTACAAAATGATCACGACAGGCTTTTTATCCGTAGACAGCAAAACGCTTTCTTGAACATTATCGGGATTGTAAGCGACTTCTCTTGTTTTACCGATAGTAGGACGTATGTTTGAAGAACTTTGACTTGTTTTTCTATATGACTTCCCGTTTACTTCATATTCTACTATTTCAGAATAATACCAATGATAATCATTCTCAGAACCGCGTTTATACTCTTCTTCGTAATCCACAACTCTACCTTGAACGCGAATCCAATCTCCATATTTATTTTCCAGATTGTTTTTATATAGCGTCGCGCCAACCATTAAGCCGATACCTATGAAAATAACAACAATTATGACAAATATATTCGTCTGTTTGCTCACTCTTTCCAAAATATTCTACTCCTGTGTATTTAATAATTTAATTATAACATATATGTTTATAATGTCAAACATTTGTAAAAAAAGGAAATAAATTTTGCTGATTTACTCAATATTCAATGAATTTAACCAACGCTCGGTTGATTCTCTCGTCTTAAAAATTATAAACGGAACATTTTCATTTTGTAATATTTCCAGCATTTCCGGTCTTACGGAATTTTCGAAATTCATTATCCATTCTTCAAATTCCGAGTCTATTCTCTCTTGACATCCATCGGTCATATCCGGACGGGTTTTCCCACGATATTCTTGAACGCGATTATATACGCTTTCAATACACAAAGAAGTAGGATAATCAAGAAATATACAATAGTCAGCGTATTTTAGTCTTTGCTCAAAAGTCCTTCTATAATTTCCGTCAATTATCCAAAACGGCTTCTCTAACTCTTTTTTGAGCAAGACGTCAAACTCTTCTTTTGATCTATTTTGCCATTCAGGCAACCACCAGAGTTTGTCTAAATGTACGACAGGCAAATCTAATTTACTTCCCAGTTGCCTTGCAAGCGTACTTTTCCCAGCGCCACCGCAACCTACAATCAAGATTCTTTTGCAATTGAAATCCATGTTATTTTCCTTATAATTCGCAAACCATAATAAATTCTTCGGAATTCTCGTCAACAATTTCGAAGCCAACTTTTTGATACATTCTAAACGCATAATTATTCTTTTGTACTGCAAGCGAAGCGCGTTTGTAACCCTGAAGTTTTAGTTGCGACAGCATATTACGCATTAGACTCGTACCTATACCTTTTCCGCGATTTTCTTTGTAGAGAGAAATCGCAAGCGACGGCGTTTCATCATCGATATGCCCATAGTCATTCATGATCCTTGCCCAAACTGCCCCGACAACCTTGCCGCCGACTTCCGCTACCAATGCCGTATCTCCTTTTTGATTGCCAAAGTCTTTGACGTAAACCTGCAATTCGTCATTTTCTATTATGCTCTTAGGCGGCGGGTTTACGCCCTGCGGTATAAATATCGCGTTATATAAAAAATCATTCAACAGGAAATATTCTCTTT
>JAIEEW010000020.1 GCA_029067255.1 Clostridia bacterium
ATTTCAATCAGCAAGGCTGGTTACACCTTCCCCTATTTCCGCTATCCCCGCTCATCATCGACGACATCAAACAAGCCCCTGAAAAACAAACGCATAAAGCGCCGTGTACAAAATACTCTATTTCCAAAGCAGTATTTTGTTTTATTTTTTTAATATCGTCAATTAGCGTTTCTCTCGCCAAAACTACTCGAGTAAAGCCTAAATCTTCCAACACTTTTGCGCCGGCAAGATTGTGGACGCCGATCTGAGTGCTTCCATGCAATGGAATGTCGTATTTTTTAAAAATATTCAGCGCGCCTAAATCTGTTACAATAAATGCGTCTACTTTTGCTTTTGCCGCTATATCCACGTATTGAGCAAAAATATCCATCTCACTGTTTTTTACCGAAGTATTGAACGTAACGTAAACTTTTACGCCAAACAAATGGCATAATTCCACATACTGACGTATATTGTCTTTTGTAAAATTCCCCGCTTTGATTCTTGCGTTAAACAAATCCAATCCGAGATACACCGCATCAGCGCCGGCATATATCGCAGATTTTAATGCTTGAATACTTCCGATAGGAGCCAATACTTCCAACATAAATTCATTATACCATACGCAAGATATTTTTCACAGCGTTTTTATCAAATATTGTCTTTATAGTAAGTAAAAGACGGCAATAAGGAACTTATAGCCGTCTTAAGTATTAAATTATTATTCAGTTTATCGCTGAACCGCGCCAAATTCACCCGTCAACTTATTTAGTATTCTTGCAATTTTTGAATTTACTTCGTCATCGGTAAGCGTCCTGTCGGCAAGCCTGAAGACTAAATTTATCGCAACGCTCTTCTTATCCTTGCCCAAAACGCTTTCATTTCTGTAAATATCGAAAATCTTAGCGTCAACAAGCAAATTTCCGCCGCCTTTTCTTACGCAAGCGAGCAAGTCTCCCGCTAATACGTTTTCGTCAACCACAACGGCAATATCTCTTTCTATCGGCGGATAACTGGATATAGGATTAAATTTATAACTGTAATCTGCAATTTTATTCAGCATATCAACGTTTATTTCCGCAATATACATTCTGTCCGCAACGTCGAATGAATTTGCAACTTCCGGATGCGTTTCGCCTAAATATCCCAAACAATTCTTTCCAACATTTATCTCTGCGCAACGTCCTTTATGCAAATAATTAATATTTGCTCGTTTAAATTCCGCCGTTATACCGAATTTTTTAAGCAACACTTCAACGTTTCCTTTCATTGTAAAGAAATCTTCGTCCGCTCCGTAACACCCCATTGCCAACATACAAATCTCATCAGGCAATTCGTTTGACTGTCCGGATTTTGGTATATAGACGTTTGCTAATTCAAATAATCTTGCGTTTCGATTACTCTTCAAATTGTTACTTGCCAACATTGAAATCATACTGTACGCTAAAGTTGTACGCATAATTGACAAATCTTCGCCCAACGGTTTAAGCAATTTTACGCATTGTCTACGATAATCGTCATCGTCTAATTTCAAAACGTCAAAACATTTTGGAGTAGTAAAGGAATAAGTTAGAATTTCGCTCATCCCCTGACTTACGCATATTTCTTTTATTATATCCGTATTTTTTTCCTGTCTGTTTTTACCGCCAAGAGTCTGATTACCCCCAACAAGCAAAGTTCCCACAATTTTATCGTATCCATAAAGTCTTATAACTTCTTCCGCAAGATCGTTCACATTTTCTATATCGTCTCTAAATGCGGGACAAACGCACGTTAATACTCCGTCTTGCAATTTGCTTTCTATTTGCAAACCGTTCAAAATATCCAAAATTATTTCACTAGGAACGTCTATTCCTAAAATATCATTAATTTCATCAATACTTGTCGTAACTGTTTTACTTGTAATATCCTGCGCAAGCCTGTCAATAATGCCGTCTGCGACTTTTCCGTAGCCGTATTTATCTATAAGCGTCAACGCTCTCATCAATCCTAATCTCTGGCTGTCAAAGTCAATACCCCTTTCATACCTGAAAGACGAATCCGACCGAAGATTCAGCGCTCTTGACGTTCTTCTAATATTATCACGCATGAATTTCGCCGATTCAAAGACTATTGTCTTTGTTGAGTCATTTATACCGCTGTCAAGACCGCCCATAACTCCGGCTACTGCGCAAGGTTTAGTTTTGTCGCAAATTACTAGCATACTATCATCCAACGTATACTCTTTTTCGTCGAGAGCAACTATTTTTTCACCGTTTTTCGCTCTTCTCGCAATAATTTCGCCGCCTTGCAAATAATCTCTATCAAAAGCGTGCATAGGCTGACCGATTTCTACTCTTATATAGTTTGTTATATCTACAATGTTATTGATAGGGCGAAGACCTACAGACTTCAATCTCTTTTTAATATCTTCCGCGCTTTCTTCGATTTTAATATCTGTTACAACCGCCGCCATATATCTGGGACACAAATCTGCATCGTTTACCTTAACGTCGACTATATCCTGCGCTTTAACGTTTTTATCCGTATTAAATCCGATATACGGCATTCTCAACGGTTTTTTCAGTATCGTCGCAACTTCTCTGGCTATACCAAGTACGCTGTTGCAATCGGATCTATTTGCCGTAACGCTTATATCCAAAATTACGTCGTCATTACCGAAAATTTCGTTAAGATCCGTACCGAGCGGGCAATTCTCTTCATTCATAAGCATAATACCATACACGCCCGCGCCTTTATAATCATTCTCGCCGAGTTTTAATTCTTCTCCCGAACACAACATACCGTCCGACACAACGCCCCTAAGTTTGCCTTTCTTTATCACTTGACCTGTAGGCAACAAAGAATTATGCAAAGCAGTCGGAACAAGGTCTCCTTCGCTTACGTTTTGCGCGCCAGTAACTATCTGAACAGGAACATCCTTACCTATATCTATCTGACATATTTGTAATTTATCAGCGTCGGGATGTTTTTCCAACTTCACGATTCTTCCCAAAACGACGTTTTTCATATTTTCGCCGGATCGTATTATCTCTTCTACTTCAAAACCAGCGCCGACTAATTTATCTGCGAGTTCTTCTACCGTAACGTCAATATCTACAAAGTCTTTCAACCAACTCAATGAAACTTTCATAACTACCTACCCCCTTATTTGAAATCCTTTAAGAATCTCACGTCATTTTCGAATAGAATTCTCATATCCGGAATTCCGTATTTTATCATAGCGACTCTCTCAACGCCCATACCGAACGCCAAACCTTTATACTTTTTACTGTCTATTCCGCAGTTGTCCAAAACTTTAGGATTAACGACACCCGCGCCAAGTATTTCTATCCACCCCGTACCTTTGCAGATTCGGCATCCTTTGCCGTGGCATACCGAACAAGTAAGATCTACTTCTACGCTGGGTTCCGTAAACGGGAAAAACGACGGTCTAAATCTGACTTTTGTATTCGAATCAAAAAGCCTTTTCGCAAAAGTTTCAAGCAGACCTTTCAAATCGCATAGCGTAACCTTTTCGTCAACGACAAGTCCTTCGATTTGCTGAAACATAGGCGAATGAGTAGCATCGTCGTCAGGTCTATATACTTTACCTGGACAAATTATCCTTATAGGCGGTTTCGTATTTATCATAGTTCTTGCCTGAACGGACGAAGTATGCGTTCGCAAAAGTATATCGTCAGTAATATAGAAGGTATCCTGCATATCTCTTGCGGGATGATCAGGTGGAATATTTAGCATTTGGAAACAGAATTTATCCAATTCCACTTCAGGTCCCTGTCCCAACGTAAATCCGAGAGAAGTAAATATATCTACGATTTCATTAGCAACCAAGGTACAGGGGTGCAAACTTCCCCTTTCAACCTTTTTTCCGTCAAGCGTGATATCTACGCTTTCTTTCATCATCTTTTCGTCAATTTCCGCTTGCGCTAATTGTTTTGTCTTCTCTTCCGTCAACTGCGTGATCACGTCGCGCGCTTCGTTG
>JAIEEW010000200.1 GCA_029067255.1 Clostridia bacterium
TACTCACGAAATGAGTTTTGCCAAAGAAGTCGCAAACAGAGTGCTTTTCCTTGACGGCGGAGAAATAGTAGAAGAAAATACGCCTTTGATGCTTTTCAACAGACCGCAGAACGAGCGTCTTAAAGATTTCCTTTCAAAGGTATTGTAAAACAAAATGTGTCCCAAAAGTCTCAATAGAGATTTTTGGGACTTTTTTTGCAAAAATTCCATAAATTGTACAATAAATATGCGATTATAATTCTAATAAATCCGTATACTAAATCCGAAGATTTTAACGGCGATACACAGCCAGAAAAATCGACGTAGAAAAGAAAAATATTTATATTAAATTGTTGAGAAAAGCGGTTGACAAGGTACTATATTTTGTCTATACTTAAATAGCAATATACAAGATATAGTTGATTTGCCTTAAATCGGCATTATCGACAAAGGAGAAAAATTATGCAATTCGAGCAATGGAAAGGTTTCAAAGAAGGCGAGTATCAAGACAAGATCGACGTCAGGGGATTTATAAATCTCAACTACACGCCTTTTGAGGGAGATAAGTCTTTCTTGGCAGGACCTACTAAGAGAACCCAAAAGGTTATGGAAAAGGTCAATAAATTACTCAAAAAGGAAATGGACAAAGGCGGAGTGCTTGACGTGGATACTGAAAGCGTATCCGGTCTTTTGGCTTACGATGCGGGTTATATCGATAAAAATCTCGATTTGATAGTAGGATTTCAGACGGACGAGCCTTTGAAAAGGGGCGTCAATCCGTTTGGCGGTATGCGTATGGCGAGAAGCGCTTGCGAAGCGTACGGCTATAAATTGTCCGACAAGATAGAAGAAAACTTCAAGTACGCGACCACGCACAACGACGGAGTATTCCACGTTTATACCGACGAAATGAGAGCGGCAAGAAAGGCAGGTATCCTTACCGGACTTCCCGACGGCTACGGCAGGGGACGTATTATCGGCGATTATAGAAGAGTCGCTTTGTACGGAGTGGACGTTCTTATCGAGCAAAAGATGAAAGATAAAGCCGAATACGGTAAAAAAGTTATGACGGAAGATAATATCCGTATGCTTGAAGAACTTCATCAGCAGATACAGGCGCTCAACGATCTCAAAGGCATGGCGCAAAAATACGGTTACGATATTTCCAAACCTGCGTCCAACGCTAGGGAAGCGATTCAATGGCTGTACTTCGGCTATCTCGGCGCTATTAAAGAACAGAACGGCGCGGCAATGAGTTTGGGCAGAACGTCAACGTTTTTGGATATATATATTCAAAGAGATCTTGACAACGGCGTTTTGACGGAAGAAGGAGCGCAGGAGTTGATGGACGACTTTGTAATCAAACTCAGACTTTCCAGACAGTTGCGTACTCCCGAATACAACGATTTGTTTGGCGGAGATCCAACTTGGACGACGGAAAGCGTGGGCGGTATGAGTCTTGACGGAAGAACGCTTGTTACGAAAAACTCTTTCCGCGTACTCAACACTCTTTATACTTTGGGTAGCGCTCCCGAGCCTAACCTTACAATTTTGTGGTCGGATAAATTGCCGGAAAACTTTAAGAAGTTCTGCGCTCAAGTTTCTATCGACACAGATTCTATACAGTATGAAAACGACGATATAATGCGTCCTATGTACGGAGACGATTACGCGATAGCATGTTGCGTATCCGCTATGCAGGTGGGTAAACAGATGCAATTCTTTGGAGCGAGATGTAACCTTGCAAAACTTTTGCTCTTGACGCTCAACGGCGGTAGAGACGAGAATATGGGATTACAGGTTGCGCCGGAAGGTAAAAAGTTTACAGGAAAACTTAAATACGAAGAAGTCATGGCGGCTTTTGATAAGTATTGCGCGTGGATGAGCCGTCTTTATATCAATACGCTCAACGTAATTCACAGAATGCACGACAAGTACGCTTACGAAAAAATACAAATGGCGTTGCACGATACTGAAGTTAAGAGATTTATGGCTTGCGGCGTAGCGGGACTGTCGGTCATAACTGACTCGCTTTCGGCAATTAAGTATGCGGAAGTTACGCCTATCTACGGCGAAAACGGACTTATCGAAGATTTCGATATAAAGGGAGATTTCCCCAAATACGGCAACGACGACGACAGAGTAGACTCTATCGCAGTTGAAGTATTGACAAAATTCAGCAACGAACTTAAAAAGAACGAAACTTACAGAGATTCCGAACACACTCTTTCCGCGCTGACAATAACTTCAAACGTCGTTTACGGAAAGAAGACGGGTACGACGCCCGACGGAAGAAAGAAAGGAGAACCGTTTGCTCCGGGAGCAAACCCGATGCACAACAGAGAAGTATGCGGAGCGTTGGCGTCGCTTAATTCGGTATCCAAATTACCGTACTCCTGTTGTCAAGACGGAATATCCAACACGTTCTCGATTTTGCCAAACGCGCTCGGCGATAATATGGAAAAGAGAGTGGATAACCTTTCGGATATGCTCAACGGCTATTTCGAAAACGGCGGACACCATTTGAACGTAAACGTGCTTGACAGAGATAAACTCGTTACGGCAATGGAACATCCCGATATGTATCCGAATATCACTATTCGCGTATCCGGTTACGCCGTGAATTTCCACAAACTTTCCAAGCCGCAACAACTCGAAGTTCTCAAAAGGACTTATCATGGAGAAATGTAAGGCAAGAATAGATTCAATCTACAACGGCTCCGCAGTCGACGGTAAAGGACTGCGGTGCGTTGTGTTTTTCACGGGCTGCAACATGCGTTGCGGCTTTTGCCACAATCCTGAAACGTGGACGGAAAAGGGAAGAGAAGTAACGCTTGACGAAGTCGTATCAAAAATAAAAAGATATAAAAGTTATATCAAAAACGGTGGAGTTACGTTGTCCGGCGGAGAACCGTTTTTGCAAGCGGAATTCTGCAAACAACTGATACAAGAGTTACACTTAGAGAATATAAGCGTTATTATAGAAACAAACGGACTTATTTGCGATAATGATTTAATAAAACTTTGCGACGGCGTAAGACTGGACGTAAAAAATCAGGAAAGAGAAGTTGATAAACGCGTATTTGGATTTCTCGACGCTTGTCAAAATTTTGACAAATACGTTACAATGACCAACGTTCTTGTCCCTTCGCTAAACGATACTACCGAAAAACTCGACTCTCTTAAAAAGTTAAAGAATTCTTATTCTTGCATAAAAGAAGTAAAATTTCTTGCGTTTAGAAAACTTTGCGAGAGTAAATATGAAAGATTGAATATGCCTTTCCCGTATGAAAAGTATGAAGAAGGAAGTAAAGCGGATCTTGAAAAAGCCTACGCGTATATGAATTTGTAAGTTAAAATAGTCGGATTACGGCTATTTTATTATTTTAAAGCGAAAAATTTTATAAAATACTTCCAAACGTTTGTAAATTTATATTGATTATATGCAATAATATAAAGTGTAATATAAAATATTTGTGAAAAATTTAACTATTTTGAAAAATTGTGCGTTGTTTTTGTTGACAAGCGGCGACAATAGTAATAGAATATATG
>JAIEEW010000201.1 GCA_029067255.1 Clostridia bacterium
GTCTTAGGAAGTTGTTGCCATCTGTCGATTATCTTTTTATATTTTGCTAAATTAAATTTTCTCGGCAACACGTTCATTGCAAAATCCACGCTCATGTGGTCGAAACTGAACACGCTGTCCAACTCCTCAACGCTTTCGTCAATCGCTTCAAAAGCGTTGTCGGGCGTAATGCCTATAGATTCTCCGACCGTCATGGAATCGTATTTGGAAAAACTCTTCTCGTTGAGTTCATGAATATACTCATGATATTTCGGACCGACAGTATACTTTTCCTGCCCTATAATGGGAAACTTGACTTTTCCGTTCGGCAAGCCGTGTCGTTTGGAGATATACGTTATTACGTCGCATCGAAATCCGTCTACGCCGAGATCAAACCAGTAGTTGCAAATATCCGCAACTTCCTGTCTGACTTTTGGATTTTCCCAGTTGAGATCGGGTTGTTTTTTGGAAAACAAATGCAGATACCATTCCCCGCTTTCTTTATCGTATTCCCACGCAGGGCCTACAAAATTCGAAGTCCAGTTGTTGGGCGGCTTCTTACCGTTTTTTCCCCTGCCTTTTCTCCAAATATAGTAATCCCTGTATTCGCTGTCCTTGTTCCTGCTTTCGACAAACCAAGCGTGTTCGTCTGACGTATGATTTACGACAAGATCCATTATAAGTTTAATTCCGCGAGCATGCATACCGTCCAACATTTCTTTCCACTCTTCAAGCGTTCCGAACTCGTCCATTATATCCCTATAATCGCTTATATCGTAGCCATTGTCATCGTTGGGAGATTTATATACCGGCGAAAGCCATACCGCGTCGACTCCCAAACTCTTTATATAATCAAGTTTGGATATAATACCTTTGATATCGCCTATTCCGTCGCCGTTACCGTCGCAAAAACTGCGCGGATATATCTGATAAATTACCGCGTCTTTGTACCATCTCGTCTTCATTATTCCACCTTATCATCTTCCAGACTCTCGCCTGTTATTTTATATCTTGTGCTTGCAAAAGTAAGCAGATATACGTTTTTAGCGTTGGCTTTTATCAACTCTTTCGCCAACTCGCTCGCAGTGCTTCCCGTAGTCATAACGTCGTCGACAATGAGAATTCTTTTATCCTTTGCCGCTTCTTTATCTACTACTTTATAAATTCCTACGACGTTTTCTTCTCTTTCTCTACCGGAGAGTTTTGCTTGCTCGTCGTTTTGCCTTATCTTCTCAACAACGTTCGGTTTTAACTCTATACCGTAATGTTTAGCAAACTTTTTGGCAATCTCTTCCGCCTGATTGTATCCGCGTTCGTCTCTTCTCTTTTTAGTCAACGGAACGGGAACGATAAAATCTATATCTATTTCCGAAAAACATTCCGCGTATCTGTCGATAAGAAAATTAGAAACGTATTTTGCAAAATACTTTCTATGTCCGAATTTTAATCCGCGAACTATTTCTTTGGCTTTGTCGTCGTAAACAACGCATGACCTTGCAAAATCGAAAAAGCGCAAATTGTTTTGACAGGTAAGACAGTAATCTGCTTCGTTGAGTTGAAGTCTTCCGCACTTCTTGCAAATACTGTCTTTGATAAAAGTCATTTCATGAAGACAGTTTTTACACAGACCGTATCTCGACGGCTCGCGCAACTCTTCGTCGCAAATTATGCAGTTGTATTTGTCTACGAAAATTTCAAGAAGCGCTTTCTCGAAAAATCCTTTTATCTTTTCTTTCATATCTACCGTATAAAACTTTTTTATATTCGCCGAAAGTTTTACTCAAAACACAGCGTATTCTATTTCTTGCTTTGTTCACATTATACCATATTCCCGTCTTTATTACAATAGCCGTTTTCCGATAAATCCGTCGCATAGAAAAATTTAACGATAATTTTTATACGAAAACTTCGATAAATTTATTGATATGATAAAATAATTGTGCTATAATACTGGCAGACGTAAGAAGAAAAGGCTTTTTCTTCCCCCGCGTCTTACTAATAATCATATCTGGGTGTGGCGCAGTTTGGTAGCGCGCTTGTCTGGGGGGCAAGAGGCCGCTGGTTCAAGTCCAGTCACTCAG
>JAIEEW010000202.1 GCA_029067255.1 Clostridia bacterium
TCTCCGTTCTATATAATAATAACAAAATTAAATTTTGTTGTCAATTTATAGGGGCAATAGGGAGATAATTAGTTATTTATAAACTATTTGACTTTTCAAACAACGTTGATTTTTTGTAAAATGCCACATTATAATTCCGATAACAGCAAAAATGTCAGTATTTTCAAGATTGATTTATTGTTTTTTTGCTGATAAACGGAACTATTGCGCTATGGGAAAAATATATGGGGCATTTTTGACCGGTAAAACGTGGAATATTCCCAAAGACGCGCAGAAGATGGAAAGAGCGAATAAGAAAGTTATAATACCTACCACATTGCTTGAAATCCTTACTGCTGAAAAAAGCGGAATTATCGGGCAGTGTTTACAATAAAGTGCAAATCGACCTAACTACAATTCTAATCACATAGAAGGCGGTCGGCTTACGTGCAACCAAACGCGTTATATCTTTGAAACAAATACGCTCAGGATTGAAAAGGGCGCAATAATTAAAACAATATTTTGTATTTTCCAAAGTCTTCGCGACTAAAAAAACGACACTCTTTTTCCAAAGAGTGTCTTAATGGAGCTGCTAACCGGACTTGAACCGGTGACCTCGTCCTTACCAAGGACGTGCTCTACCTGCTGAGCCATAGCAGCGTATTTTCCGCTTGCTTAATTATTATAAAGGAAAGCGCGGGCAGTGTCAAATATTTTTGCGATTAAAATGCAAATGTCTTTTTGCGTTGACATACGTTGCGCGAAAGAGTATATTTTAAATATCGGAAGCAAGTAAAATGGCTAGAAAGAAAATCGATGAAAATACTGTAATTAATCGGGGACAATACAACATAGGTAAAATCGTAATGCTTACTTTTGTAGGCGGCGTTTTTGTTGCTTTAGGTATTGCGATTATAATAAATATTGTCTCAGATTTAAAAGCGGCGCAATTCGTTAAAGCAGTTATATTAGTTCCTATTGGCATGGGATTACTACTCTGCGTTTTCGGTGGAGTCGCTTTGTTTTTAGCGTGGAAGGACGTCTATCATTGGGTCAAGAAACGAATAACGAAAAAGCGCGGGGTAGAAGGTTTTGCCGTTATTACGGACAGTTACAGTATTTCTGAAGGCGGTAAGACGGGAATGAATATAAACCGTTATTACGGCTTTGTATTGACTTATGAAATAAACGGGGCGCAAAAGACTTTTAAGACCGATCCTACGTTTGAAATCAACGAATATAATTACTTGAAATCGTTAGAGCAGGTCAAAATAAAAATTTATAAGGATTACGTTGTAATCAATGAAGAGTTCCGTTACGGAATATATACCAAAGACTCATATACGGGTTTGGATAAAAAGTATTTCAAAGATAAACCTTATTCCACGATTGTTAAACTTATGTCGTGGTTTGCTATAGTGTGGATAGTACTGTTTATCGTCATGTTCGCTTTGACGGTAACGTTGAAAAACAGCGCGTTTGTAATTATAGCGTTTTCAATTTTGCCTTTGGTAATTATACCGCTGGGGATAATTTACGCGGTTTATTTTTTCAAAGACGTTGGCAAAAAGCAATAAATTCTGTATTGCAAATAACAACCGCTATTTATTCTTCTGCGGTTTTCGGCGCGTTGGGGCGGGAAAGTCCGCGTTTTTCGTTTATTCTCGCGATTTCCTTTTCCATTATATCTCCAAAAGAATTATCGTCTATCTCCAAACTTTGTTCCGCCGAAACAGACTTGTCGGCAAAAGCGTCGAATATCGCTTGTTTTTGTTCGAGAGTATCAGTTATCTTTTCGTCTACCGAATCTTCGCAGAGCAGTCTGTAAACTAGTACGTTGCGCGACTGTCCCATTCTGTAAGCGCGAGAGATTGCTTGATTTTCCGTCGACGGTTTGAATTGCGGTTCGCAAATTACGACCACGCTAGCGGCCTGAATATTTAGTCCCGTACCGCCCGACTGTATCTGCGCCAGCAATACGCTGCCCGCGGGAGAAGCATCGAATTCATCTAATATTTCCTGCCGTCTTTGCGGGGGAACGGAGCCGTTGATAGGATTAAGACACTTATCTCCCAACAGCATATATATCTTGCGGATAGTATCCAAAAAGAAGGAAAAGACTATTACTTTTCTGTTGTCTTTTTCCGCTTCTTCGACGATTTCAAGCAAGCGGTTGGCTTTGGATGAATTTTTCAGATCCGGTACGTTCCACGAAACGCGGCGCGCTTCGACGTATTTCTTTTCGAGTACGGCGTTTTCGTAGAGTTCTTCTTCTTCGGAATTCATTTCGCACCATTCTTCGCTTTGAATCAGTTCGGGCAATTCGGTCAGTACGTCTTCGCGTTTTCTGCGATAATAGACCGGCGCGATCTTCAACCTAAATTGCGGAGCGGACGACATGAACGCAAATCCTTGAATTTGGCTTGTAAGAGCGGGTTGAAGAATGGATATAAGGTTTATCATTTCGTCCACGTCGTTTTCAAGAGCCGTGCCCGTCATAAACAATATTCTTTCTGCGCGTTTGCAAAGTTTTTTTGTATTTATCGAGCGTTTTGTTTCTGGATTTTTAATATAATGCGCTTCGTCGACTACAAGCATTGAGTAAGAGAAGGTTTCTTCGAGTTTGAAGAACGCGGTAGTTTCGTAAGTCGTGATTCCGACCCCGCCTTCTTTCAGCCAAAGTTTTAATTGAGCGTTTCTGTCGTCGCCATGAATTTTTATCGCGTTTAGGTCGCTGTGTTTGGCGATCTCTCTGCGCCAGTTGGAAAGCACGCTTGCGGGGCATACGACAAGAAAATGCGTCGCTCCCGAATTTCTAAGCGAAACCATTGCCGCTATCGCCTGTATTGTTTTTCCCAGTCCCATTTCGTCGCCGAGCAGGACTTTCTTCTGATGCAGTATGTATTTA
>JAIEEW010000203.1 GCA_029067255.1 Clostridia bacterium
CAAACCCAAAAAAAATCTAACCCTTTCCAAGCACGTAATTGCGGCGACGGCAACAATATCGGTTTGTATTATCAAGACAACGCGATGTATCTTGAAGTTGGCGATCAGATTTTCAAAATCAAAAACAGCGATTTGACGTCTATTCTTACTAGCGTAAATTCTGAGCAGTCTACGGCAGCGGCGGATTTGAGCAGTTTGCTAAATCTATTGCCCGTAATACTTTTCCGCGACGAGAACGATATCGTTTGCAACGACGGGGTTTATGAAATTACCGTCGACGTTGCTCATATTTGGGAAATAGTAAATTCCGATCTCGTTAAGAATTTCCTTACAATGATTTCAAAAGAGAATATGGAACTTCTGGAAGGTTTCTTCGGTGAAAATGAAATCGAATTCAAATTCGCGGTAGATATTTCCGATTTCGACAACGCTTTCTCAAACGTTACTGTTAACGACGGCAATGCTTATCTCGGCGCTTTCGAAATTGCGGGCGGTTCATACGATCACGTTACGGGCAAACTCGACAGCGAAAAGATTCAAGCGGCAAGCGAAATAAATCTTGCGAATATTTCCGTAATGGGTAATATAGATCTCATCGACAGAACGGGTAAGGATTACGAACATCTTACTTACAAGTTGATAGCGGATATTGATCCGTTCGCGCTTGCAAACGCTATTAAGTCTAATTCGAGCGGTTGGATGAACGACGAAGAAGTAAAGAAGATGAAGTTGTATTTCTCGCTTTATCACGAGCATACCCCTGGCGCAAACGGCGTAGTATGTACGGACGCAATGTGTCCGACTCGCGCAGGCGGACAGACGGATACGTCTATACTGGATATCGCTTTTGATCCGACGAATTTCGGCAACGCTAAACTCTACGTTGCGGCTAATTTGAGCAGAATCCTTTCCGAAGCGTCAGTTAAGAAAACTGTTGCCAAAGCGGCTAGCACTTCTGAAATGCTGGCAGGTATAGCCCTTAACATGTTGGGTGGCGCAAAAAATATCGCAAGCCAAAACTTTATGACGTCGCTTGACTTAGGATTGCTGCTTAGCGGGGCGGGAGATCCCGATGAACCGGCAGAGCCTTCGGATCCATTCGAGTTTGATATCAACACGATGCTCGACCCAATACTTTCTATCATTACCAAATGTATAGTTATAGAAGATTCCGCTCTTACGCTTAATCTTAACGATACGTACGATTTTTTGAATACGGCGTTTAATCTTGATCAATATATAAATATCAACTTAGCGGAATTGACCGGATTATCTGCGCTTAATTCCTTTAAGAATATAACGACGTCTACTATTGCAAATGGCATCTTCGAAGGACTTCTCAGTCCCGACAACGTAAGCGATGACAATAATCTGTTTGGCAGTATACGTATAGGGGTAAGTGAAATTAAATTTGGCGAAGCGGCGGATTTCAACTGCGCGACGGCAATTACTCATCTTCCTACCGATATCAGCGTAACGCGCGATTTCGGCGGACATAAGCCTTTGGCGCTCAATAACGCTAATAAACAGGCGGTCGGCGATATAACAAATATTAAAGGCGATTCAATAATTTTTGCCGGAGACAGCGAACTGAAACTCACAGAAGGCGAACTTAGCAAACTTATAGGCAAGCGTATTGAATATTCATATACCGCTTTTGATAACAGTGTTTGCAGAGCGTACACTCAAATAGTCGATATAATCGATTACGATCCGACTAAGATAGGCGAAACCCAGGCTATTAAGTTGAAAGTTTTGCCGCTTGACGGACAGGGCGGATTGTTCAGCGGATTCTTGTTTGAAAAAGTATTTGCCGGAACACTTGGCGGCGCGTTTGGCGATCTTATTATTCCTTTGGGAGCCGACGTATTAGAATTGGACGTTAAGTTGATGAAAGTTATCAGCGTTGAAGAACTTATTGTCAATAAAGAATGTCCCGCAACTTTACAACTTGCTCCTATTGACGTAAATCCTGACGCAAAAATCGATATGAGCGAATATATGAGCGGAAAGATCAAAGTAACTTATCAAGACAACTCAAAGGGCGAGATCGAGATCGTGGCAACGAGCGATAATTTGGTTGAAGGCAAATATCTTGTCAACGACGGAAATGAATACTCGTTTGAATTCAAATATTTGGATTTTGCCGTTTTGAAGAAAGTTAACGTAAAGGCAGTCTCTCCCGATAAACCGGCTTTAATTGACGGTGGAAACGGATCGATAAGAGTAGAGATTTACGGCGCGGAGCAAAAAGCGAAATTGAAAATGCTGTTGCAAAACTTCGGCGGAACGAGCACGACTATTCAAGAGAATCAATATAGAGCGTTGGTAAACGGTCAGTTGATCAGCGATATAGATCTTTCGACGGACGTAGCAAAGAGTTTTGAGATCTCTAATTCGATTGAAGATTACAAGATTGAATTCGACCGTACTGCCTTTAATAAAAATTCGTCTTCGGCGTATATGTATCTTTACCTTTACGACGAAAACGACGAAGTGATTTCTAAGATAAAACTTCAATCCGTTCAATTTAAGGTTGAGCGCGGCGAGTTTGCAAGCAGTTTGGGTAACGATTCTAATGTCTGCGCTGAACTTGACGGTAAGTTGACTTACTATTACTGGAATGACGGCGACGATAAGTATGCTGACGCCCGTACTCTTGTATTGACGATGATTGACGGTAAGTATTATATGGTTGACAGCAAAGAAAATCCGACCGTTAAGATAGAAACTACCGTTACCGCTTGGAAAAAAGGCGACGCAACAAAAACAAACATTCTTTCCGACGATTATACGATCGCGTGGAGCATTCACAAGGAAATGTCCTATAATGCGACAACGAAAGGTACTCAGGCGCCCGGTATAGAGATAAACGTTAAGTTTGAGTTGAACGGCGAAGAAAAATCTTTGACTAAAACAGGCGTATCTTTGTTGAAACCGTATGATTTGAGTTATACATCTTATGATATAGTTGTTGGTAAAACTTTTGATCGCATGGCTAAATATACAATTACCACGCAAAACGGTGAAAGGCATATTATGGAACTTGCTTATAAAGACGGTAAATACGTGCTTACCGATACGTTTAACGGAGCAAAATTGGCTGATATAGACGTAACGGTTACTGCAAAAACTTATACCGGTAATAACGACGTGGCATTAACAAACGGCGCAATTTCTGCCGATACTGTAGGTACCAAAGTGAACCTTACGGTGGAATTTACTTATGACGGATTTGAATATTCGTACAAGTTTGCGACGAACAAGGAAGTTAAAGCGGCTTAATAAAGACAATTTCCTTCATTATATGCAATTAGGAATTATCCCTCTCCTGATTGCAAACATTCCCAAAACGTGCGGAGTCGGCAACGGCTTCGCATAGTTTTTTTTGTTTGTTCGGCGGAAAGATAGGCTAGGCAGGATTAAAAAGAATCTTTTCCGCCGATAAAACATTTTACTCACGCGCCGTCGTACATCAAGTACGGGGCGGTTCGTAAAATATTTTTCGACAAAAAATCTTTCTTTTTACTGTCTGCCTATCTATCTTTCCGCCGAACGTTTTAATATATGCGACAAGTCAGGACTTTGATATTAGAAGAATATTAAAAAGACCTTAGCAGGATTAAAAAGAATCTTTTCCGCCGATAAAACATTTTACTCAATCCAGTACGAGACGGTTCGAAAAAAGTATATAGACGAAAAATCTAACACCTTTCTCTCCGCCTTTCTGCCTTCCCGCCGAACGTTTTTTTGCTAGTAATTATATAAATCTTTTATCAATATAACATTTATTAAATTGATAGTACAGAGTAATGATTATTTACCCGTCATATTGAGC
>JAIEEW010000204.1 GCA_029067255.1 Clostridia bacterium
GATGGGAATCGAACCCACGCGACCAGCTTGGAAGGCTGGGATTCTACCGTTGAACTACACCCGCATAAAACAAAGACAATACATTCATCTAAGTGCTTACAAATTTTACCACAGTAAAAGAACTATGTCAACAAAATTTCGTTATTTGCTAAAATTTTTATAATCGCCGTTATTTCTTAGACTGTCTTCAAAGTCAAAACGGCAAAATATTTTTTATCCTGCTCGCTTATCCTGAACGAGTCCTTTATCTTTCTTACAGCCATTTTTTTGACAGTATCGCTAATTTTCTCGCTCGCGAGCAACTCTTCCGCCACTTCTCTGTTTTTTACGCACAAAACCTGTATCAACCATGCTAACGCCATATCTATATAGTAGTCTTTCGCTACAATATTATACGCGATTTGCCGCAACTCTTCCGTCCTGTCGCAAAAATTTGTCATAAACGCGACTATCCCCCAGCGAGCAGTCCAAATATGCTGCGACTTAGCGTAAGATATACATTTGTTAAAGTAAAAGGGATCTTTACGTTTGAGTCCGCCGCAAGATACGTCGCATACCGCCCAGTCGTCGATCTCTAAAAGAAAGTCTTCAAGCAAATCAAAGTTATCTTCGCCCTTTTTCAAAATATACGACAAAGCGATCCCTTTCAACATGACCGCTTCGTAACATTCGCTTTTGCTTTGCAAAAAATCCGTTACGTCGTCGCGCTTTGCAAGAGTCTTTCCGTAAGCGCGCAAAACAGGAACTCTAACGCCGTTGAGAAAATATTTGCTTCTGGTAAGCCGCGAATGAAATTTTCTGTATTCTTCGTCAGAATTTTCTTCTATAAAACTTTGCAACTCTTCTTTCGTATACAATTTGTCAACCTACCTTTTCGTTATTATCACAGACGATACTCCGCTCATCGCTCCGTTGTAATCCGACGCTTCAATACGGTAACCGCTGATCTGTATGCCGTCAAGATATTTGAGCAAAACGTCTATCCTGCAACTGACGTCGACGGTGATAAACTGATTTGTTTCGCATTTGCCTTTATAATAATCTATAAGCGCTCTGAGTTCGTCAGCGCTTTCGATAACGTAATCGTAAATATTCGAGTTGTAAACAAAAAACGTATTAGCAAACACGTTGTAATCTTCGCCGGCGTAATAATCCGAATACTCGCCTTTATAACTTTCGTAATGCGAGCCTGTGGAATTGTTGCCGCTGGAAAGTTCGCTCATAAACAACGTATGATGCGCAAGCACTTCTTTTTTCGTTTGAGTATAATCGTTGGAATACGTTCGGTTTGCCCACGTAGCGTCAACCACATACCAGTTGCCGTCTACGCGAACTTTATTCCATGCGTGAGCGTTTCCTTTCGACGATCCTTTGATTTTGTAGCATGCGATCCCTTCAATACCGCACATCAAACTCATGGCTTTCGCTATTCCGTTACACACTGCTACTCTGTCGACAAACACGCCTTCAAGATAGAATTGACGGTATTTATAAAACTTGTTGTAAGCGGCGTCGTTGGGTTTAATACCGCTCATCTTGTTGTTTATTTCCCAGTCGTAAGCGACATATTTGCCTAACCAGTCGTACATAGCGTGCACTTTCTGATAATCGTTCATAGTGTCGTCGATTATATCTCTCAATACCTGCTTTGCCTTTTCATATATGGTAAAGGCGGCGCTACCTGCGACGGGAACGGGACGAATTCCACGCTCCACCGCAAGATAGAGTTCTTCGCTCAATCTTACGCTCGCTTGTTTTCCCACTTTATTTATAGCGAAATTATCATAACCGTCATCCCTTCCGACAGCGCTGAAATGAGTATCCTGAAATTTGTTTTCGCTTACAGGCGGACTTAAAACGTCCGGCACAGTGTTTGGGACGAAAGAAGATTGCACTTTCAAGTGCAATTTGCATGCGCCGTTATCTAATTTCTCTAAAAGTCTATCGCATTTGACTGCTTCGTTGAGCCTGTTTACTACCTGTACGAAACTGTTGTCAACGTTGGGCACTCCTTTGGAATTGGGATAAAACGTTACGACTTTTTCATAAGCGTTTTTTTCAGAACTTTCCAACTCGTCGTAAAATAGCAACGAATAATAAATCATATCGAAAAACTCGTTAAAATCATTTATGTAATAATTGTTTAATTTCCCCAAAAATTCAAAACTCTTATCGTAAGACAAATAAGACTTGACTACACGAGAAGTGATATCCGTATCGAATACTGTCTTGCTAGATTCGCCGTATTGCTGTTTGCCGTTAAGCACCGCTTTTACTGTTATAGCGTCTCCGTAACTGATCTTTCCGCTCGCGTTAAACGAGTTACCGTCGAATAGTTGCGGATAATCTTTCGCGGCATATTCGCGCGCGCCTATTTCAACAACATAGTCATTGATTTCAACGTTGCCGATATCCCAAGTTAAAATTATATCGGGATAAGCGGAATCGTAATCTACTTTGACGTTGTAAGGATAGTTTCCCCTGCCGTTGACGATTTTAAGCCAAACTTCCGACTTGCCGTAAGTAGTGTAAACTTCCAAAAAATGAAATCCTTCCGTCAACTTGCTAAGTACCTGCGAATAATACAAGGATACCGACGCCTTGTTGACGTCAGTAAGATAATCTGCCGTCGAGAGTTTCTTCC
>JAIEEW010000205.1 GCA_029067255.1 Clostridia bacterium
ATCTTGAAGAAGCGCTCGAACTTATCGGCAACTCGTCGGCAAACGGGGTATACCTTGTCGACAGTTACGGTTCGCTCTATCCGGAACAAATAAGAAGACTTTCCGAGAAGTATCTCAATATGGCGGCTAAGTACAATAAATTCGTCGGTATCCACGCGCACAATAATCAGCAACTTGCTTTTGCCAACACTATCGACGCTGTCGCATGCGGAGTGAATTATCTCGACGCTACCGTAAATTCGCTCGGAAGGGGAGCGGGAAACTGTCCGCTCGAACTTTTGCTCGGATTTTTGAAAAACCCGAAATACAAACTTCACGCGGTACTCAAATTTATCGAAGAAGAAATGCTAAAACTCAAAGAAAGCGGTTTGGTATGGGGTTACGATATACCGTATCTTATCACAGGCGTACTCGATAGACATCCTTCGGGAGCAATAGATTGTATCAAGAAAGAACGAAAGGATTACGCGAATATTTATCTCGAACTTATGGGACTTGAATAAGTTTTGATTAAATAGGATAGTTGTAAAATCTTCCCGCTATGTATTTCGGGAAGATTTCTTATACATAAAACGGCAAGCAAATACGCTTGCCGCTTTGCTGTTGTTACAAGCAACGGCGAGATAGATAAAAAAGGAAGCGATAAAGCACGTTTTAATTTAGCGAATATTAACGTTCGGAGAAAAGGAAGATAGGCGGAAAGTAAAAAGGCAGATTTTGGTTGAATGGTTGATCGGCGAACCGAGTCGTACTCTATGTACGTAGAGTGTGAGCCGAACGGCTATTCGGCGGAAAAGATGCTTTTTAATTCTGCCTAGCCTGCCTTTCCGCAGAACAAGGAAAAAACACTTGACAATTTGTAATAAATATTTTAATATATATAAAAGTATATGGAGTTGTTATGAAGTTAAACGGTTCACAAATTTTAATTGAGTCTTTGCTCGAACAGGGAGTAGATACGATTTTCGGTTATCCTGGCGGAGCGGTTTTGAATATCTATGACGCTATTTACGCATATCAGGACAGGCTTACTCACGTTCTTACGGCGCACGAACAGGGCGCGGCGCATGCCGCGGACGGCTATGCGAGAGCGACAGGAAAAGTCGGCGTAGTTTTGGCGACATCGGGTCCGGGAGCGACCAACCTTATTACGGGTATCGCTACAGCGTTTATGGACAGCGTGCCGATGGTTGCTATTACCGGCAACGTAGGTACCGATCTCATAGGTTTGGATTCTTTTCAGGAAGTATACATTGCGGGCATCACAATGCCTATTACTAAGCACAACTTCGTAGTCCGTAAGGTGGAAGAACTGCATGATGTTATCCGCGAAGCGTTCAGAATAGCAAAGAGCGGAAGACCCGGACCGGTGCTCGTAGATATTCCAAAGGACGTTACGTCCAACGTTTGCGAGTTCGCTTTGAAAGGCGCGTCGGTTGCGGACGAATATGTAAAACCTGATATTAAAGCGATAGAGAAGACGGCGGAACTTATCAACGCGTCTGAAAGACCTTGTATTTTGTTTGGCGGCGGCGTACTTATCTCTCAGGGAGAAAAGGAACTTCTCGACCTTATGAACAAGGCGCAGATACCTGCAACTCATACGCTTATGGGCGCGGGAGTACTCGGTTGGGGAGAAAAACTTAATCTCGGACTTGTCGGTATGCACGGAAGCATGTCGGCGGGCAGAAGTATTGCGGGTAGCGATTTGCTTATTGCGGTAGGCACGAGATTTTCCGACAGAGTGGCTACGGACAAGCATAAATTTATAAGAGAAGCGAAAGTAGTTCATATTGACGTCGACGCGGCGGAAATAAACAAGAATATTGCTTGCGACCTTAGCGTTGTAGGCGACGTGAAAGAAGTACTTACTTTGCTTTTGCCTATGATAAAGAAAGCGAATCACGATAAGTGGTTGGCACAAATCGACGAGTGGAAAAAGTTTGACTACAAACCGACGGACAAAGAAGGCGTACTCAGACCGCATCAAATCATTCAAGCGGTGTCCGACGAAATCGGCGAAGACGGAATTATCGTTACAGACGTAGGACAGCACCAAATGTGGGCGGCGCAATACAGCAAGAGAACAAAGTGCAGAAGTTTCCTTACTTCCGGCGGACTGGGAACTATGGGTTACGGTTACGGAGCGTCAATAGGCGCGCAGAAAGCCTATCCGGATCGCAGAGTAGCGCATATTACCGGCGACGGATCTTTTCATATGAATCTCAACGAACTTTGTACTAGCGTAAGTTACGGCTTGCCTATCGTAAGCGTAGTTATCAACAACAACGTTTTGGGTATGGTAAGACAGTGGCAGACGCAATTTTACGGCAAGAGATATTCTCAAACTACGCTGGAAAGGGCGACGGATTACGTCAAACTTGCCGAAGCGTTTGGCGGAGTAGGATTCAGAGCGACTACGCTTGACGAGTTGAAAAAGGCGCTCAAAGACGCTTACGCGACGGGCAAGCCATGCATAATAGAAGCGGTCATCGACAGGGATGAAAAAGTTTTGCCGATGATACCCGCGGGCAAGAGTATCGACGAAGTAATAATGTAAATCGATGTTTAGCAATACTAAGCACTGGAAAATATAATTTTCAATTTTTTGGAGGATAGAAAAATGATAAAGAAGTATTATGATACGGATTGTGATTTGAAACTTCTTGACGGCAAAACGGTAGCAGTTATCGGATTCGGTTCGCAAGGACACGCTCACGCGATGAACCTTCACGATAGCGGCGTGAACGTGGTAGTAGGTCTTCGCGAGGGATCCAGACATACGAAAAAGGCTTTGGATGCGGGACTTAAAGTTATGTCCGTATCCGACGCGGCTAAGGCGGGCGATCTTGTAATGATGCTCGTACCGGACGAAACTTGCGCGGATATTTACGATGCGGAAGTTAAGCCTTATATGACAGCCGGCAAAGTTTTGATGTTTGCTCACGGTCTTAACATTCACTTCAAACTTATCAAACCGTCTAAGGACCTTGACGTAATAATGGTTGCGCCGAAAGGACCGGGACACACTGTAAGAAGTCAGTACGAAGAGGGCAAGGGCGTTCCTTCTCTTATCGCGGTATATCAGGACGCTTCCGGCAAGGCTAAGGATTACGCTTTGGCTTACGCAAGCGGTATCGGCGCGGGTCGCGCG
>JAIEEW010000206.1 GCA_029067255.1 Clostridia bacterium
ACCGCTACCAACCAACGCAGGATCAAACTCATGGAAGATATGGAAGCCGTAATGGCTCTCGGCGTAAGCGACGATCTGTCTTCTAAGTTCAACGCATGGATGGAAACGTATAACGACGCTATCGCCAACAAACCCGCTTGCGACGCTATCAAGTCGGTGATTGCAGACGCGGCGAAGAAAGAAAGCGACGCGCAAAAGAAAGTCCTTCTCGAAAATATCGCTAAGAATTCCGACTGTCTTGTCAAGAAGTCCGTATGGGCATTCGGCGGCGACGGTTGGGCGTACGACATCGGTTACGGCGGTCTTGATCACGTTCTCGCAATGGGACAGAATATCAACGTAGTCGTACTCGACACGGAAGTTTACTCCAACACCGGCGGTCAGGCGTCCAAATCTTCTCCTACCGGCGCAGTTGCGAAATTCGCGGCAGGCGGTAAAGTTACGAAGAAGAAAGATCTCGGCAAGATGGCTATGAGTTACGGATACGTTTACGTCGCTCAGGTCGCTATGGGCGCAAATATGAACCAGTACGTTAAGGCTTTGAAAGAAGCGGAAGCGTACGACGGTCCGTCGCTTATCATCTGCTACGCTCCTTGTATCAACCACGGTATCAATATGTCCAACTCGCAACTTGAAGAAAAGAGAGCGGTAGAAGCAGGATACTGGCAGTTGTACAGATTCAACCCTGCTCTTGCGGAAGAAGGTAAGAATCCGTTTATACTCGACAGCAAAGAAGCGACTGCGGATTACAAAGAATTCTTGCTTGGCGAAAACAGATACGCTCAACTTGCAAAATCCAAACCGCAAGTAGCGGAAAAACTTTTCGCTATCAATGAAAAAGAAGCAAAAGAAAGATACGCAGGATACAAGAAACTCTCTGAGTAGTGTATCGTTCAGCAGTAAGGGAAATTTGCAAAATTAAAATGCGCCTTTACCGCTAATACAACATAAAAAACCGCTCCATCGTACAATAAGTACGGGGAGCGTTTTTTTATGATATCTTATCGCAAAATTCGCTATTTTACTAATCGCAAATCTCCCTTACTGCCGAACGGGAGCGGTGGACTTTTTATATTGATATCGTCAACTTATCTTTTTATTTAATATGATAATTATTATAATTAGATTCTTGACTACGCTTAAATTCCCCGACCAAACGCAAAATCTACGCTACGCTTCGATTTTGGTCGGACTTAATACGGATTCTGAATTAGACTAGATTTCTCCACTACGGTCGAAATGACGGGAGAGAAGATATACTTAATCTATTCTACTGTAATATGAGAGTACAGAGAAATGATATATTACCCGCCATATTGAGCGTAGCGTATGCGTAGTCGAAATATGACGGGAAAAATCCACAAAGCCGTTCTCTCCCGTCTTCGCTATTCTCTTACTGCCTAACAAAAATATAAACCTGATCTTTGAGATATATGACGTATGCGTGTAAACGCGAACCGCCTACCGTATATTCGCTATCATATACCCTGTATTGTCCGTGAACGGAAGAATCGTATATATTTCTCAGAATATCGCGGTATTTGCTTTCTACGCTCATAATTTTCTCTTCTAGCAAAACTGTAACTTCCATTGTAACGTCGTCTTTGACGTAATACTCTCTATACATGCTCTCGTCTTGAGTGATTTGAGTTTTTACTATGCTCCATTCGGGGTTGTATTCATATATCAAATTTACGCCCGCTTCTTTCATAGTTTTATCTATCGCGTCAAAAGATATCTTTCTATCTAAATCAAATTGCCACTCGCTTCTATAATCGATAATATTCGCTCCTACGTTTGCGCCGTCTTCGGCAGACGGTCCAAAAACAGAAACTGATACGACCGCAACAACAAGGATCAGTATTATAAGAGAACAAGCGAAAGAAACCCAAACCGCGCGCTTTTTACGCGTAGGTTTATTTACCGTTTCGCTTTGGACAAACTGACCGCCCAACGCCTTTTTGCTTTCTATTTTCTGCAACAAGACGTCTTTGTCGGGAGCGTTCAACTCTTCGAAAGCCTTTATTAAGTTGTCATTTTGTTCTTTTTTCATTCTATCCTCTATATAAATACACTCTATATTCTTTGTTTGTATCGCCCGATTATTATTTTGTTACAAATAATCTTTTAATTTTCCTATCGCTCGCTTATAAGTTCTTTCCACACTACCTAGCGATCTGCCCGTCTCTTTGGCTATTTCTCTAAACGTCATATCCATATAAAACTTGCAGTATATCACTCTATATTCTTCGTCGTCGAGAAGTTTTAATCCTTCCCGTATTGTTATGGACGTAACTTTATCGTCAATACTCTGCTTTGTAGCAAGTATATTCTCGTTAAGAGACGCGACGGGCCGTCGCTTTTCTGCCCTTACCGTATTAAGATATTTGTTTTTGATGGATTTACAAAGATAATTAAACGCGCTGTGTCCCGCTTTGTAATGCGCGGCAATATACTCAATATTCGCAAAAATTTCCGCTACCAAGTCTTCCGCCGTCATTGCGTGTTGGCAATACCTAAAAGCCACGCAATAGAGCCCTTTATAGGTGAGTTCGAAAAGTTTGGCTATACTGTCCGTATTGCCCTGACGAATGTCTATCATATATTTCTCGACTTCTCTGTCAATTTCCTTACTCGCCGACTTCATATATTGAGCGTAACATATATTCCCGTTCGTTGTCAATTAGGAATTTTAGAAAAATTTTTTGATAAAGCGATACAAACGCTTTTTATCGGTGTAGTATTGAGCGAAATACACAAAAGGAGAAACACAGTATGAAAAAAAGATTTGTTGTTTTAACTTTAATATTGACAGTAATTACGGCGATAACGTTATGCGCTTTCACGGCTTGCGGGTCGCATCCGGACGACTGGGGTAACTCGGGCGTAATATCTCCCTACCCGGATATATCAATTGACAGTATGCCTGAAAACGGCATAAAAGAGAATCCCGTTATAAACACCGCAGAGCAGAACGATTTGTACTTCTCCGTTGACGCTCACACCGCGGGATACTCTCAACTGAAAAATATGATTTTGAGCGGATATAACTATGGATCTTTGGCGCAATACGTTCAGATAGACCATATGCTCAATTATTTCAAATACGATTATTCCACGCCGCAAGACGACGAATTGCTCGCGATAAACGCGTCCTTATTCGACTGCCCCTATAACGGCGAAAAGAAATTGCTCCGAATAGGACTGACGTCAAAGCAAGTGGAGATTGAAAGCGTAAAAAACAATATCGTATTGCTTTTGGACGTATCAGGCTCAATGAGCGGAGATACAAAAATAGAACTTATGAAAAAAGCCATGATACAAATGGTAGAAAATTTCAATAACGACGATATAATTTCTATCGTAACTTACAGCGACAAAACAAAAGTCATAATAGACGGAATGACAATTGTCGACAATGCCGGCGAAATAATGCTTTATAT
>JAIEEW010000207.1 GCA_029067255.1 Clostridia bacterium
GTAATAACGCAAACAAGCGAATTTGCTCGCGATTGGGAAATTTTATGGAAAAACAGAGCCAAAGGGAATACTGACGTTAAAATTGATGGAAATATTCTCGATTTTGGGGTAAAACTTGACGATAACGATCTTGCGTTTGCAATGACAATGAAGATAGAAAGCGACGGGGAGATAGTCGCGACTGATTGCGGTTGGAGCGTGAAAGGCGCTAAGGAAATACTTTTGTTATTTACTTGCAAGACCGATTATCTTGACGAGTATCCGCATTACAGAACGGGCGAGAGTCTGCAAGATATAAGAGAGAAGTCGTTGAAAGTAGTGTTCGACGCTAGCGCTAAAGGAGTTGCCGCGTTGGAGCAAAGACATCTCGAAGATTGGCGCGCGGCGTACGAAACTTTTGAGTTTTCACTGAATACGAAAGATCCTGAAATCCCAACAGACAAATTGCTTTCAAAATATACAAAAGTCGATCCAAACGCGAAAAGACATCTTGAAAGTTTGCTTTTCGCTTACGGCAGATATTTGCTTCTGTCATCATCTCGAAAAGACGATATTTTGCCGTGCAACTTGCAAGGAATATGGAATATATACGATTCGCCCGCGTGGTCGAGCGACTACCATTTGAATATAAATTTGCAGATGAATTACTGGTTGGCGCCATTGTGCGGACTTACGGATTGCGGATTGCCGCTTGTGAGATATCTCGAAAAACTTCGCGAGCCGGGAAGAATAACGGCAAATACTTATTGCGGTATAGGCGACGGCAAGAGCGAAAGCGGATATTTATACCACACGCAGAATACGCCTTTTGGTTGGACTTGTCCCGGATGGGAATTCCGATGGGGATGGTCGTCCGCGGCGGTAGCGTGGATTCTTCACAACATATACGAACTGTATCTTTTCAGCGCGGATAAAGAACTCTTGAAAGAGATTTATCCCATGATAAAAGAAGCGACATACACTTACGACGCTTTGCTTGACAAGACGCAAGAGCGTTGGGTTACTTCGCCTTGTTTTTCTCCAGAACACGGACCTATTACTCGCGGTAACGTATATGAGCAGGTATTTTTGCAACAGTTATATAAAGACGTCATTGACGGCGCGATAGCGTTGGGAGTGGACGAAGATAAGATAGATTACTGGAAGGAGATATGCGATAGGCTCAAACCCATAGAGATAGGCGAAGACGGTCAGATGCTGGAGTGGTATCACGAAACAAAGTTGGGTTCGATCGGAGAGAAGAAGCACAGGCACGTTTCTCATCTAATGGCGCTGTATCCGTGCGCTTTGATAGACGGCGACAAAAAAGACGTTTTGGACGCGGTAAGGGTGTCTTTGGAAGATCGCGGCGACAAGTCGACAGGTTGGGCGACAGCGCTTAGGTTGTGTCTTTGGGCAAGGCTTTACGACGGCGCAAGAGCGTACCGTTTAGTCGAAAGATTGATTAGTAACAATATTTATCAGAATCTTTGGGATACGCATCCGCCTTTCCAGATAGACGGTAACTTTGGATATACTGCCGGCGTTTGCGAACTTCTAGCGCATTCTCACGGAAACGCGGTAAGGCTTTTGCCTACGCTTCCGCCCGCTTGGAAGGACGGATCTGTTAAAGGACTGGGACTGCGCGGTGGATTTGTTGTCGATATGAAATGGAACGGCGGACGGTGGACGGAACTCAAATTGAAGTCCGCGACTGACTCAACGTTTACGATGTATTGCGATAGAGATATTCGAGTAACGGATAATGACGGCAGAGTTGTTGAAGTCGGAAAAGACGGAGACAAAGCGTTCTGGCAATGTAAAAAGAATAAGGAATACCATATCGTCTAAAACTCATTTTTACAATTCTTTAACAATATCCAAACTTTTTGCTAATAGTTTGGTTGCATAATGTATTCGAAAGGGAGAAGCGCAAATGTTGAAAGTACTGCTTGCCGAAGACGATAAAGATTTGAACAGATACGCGGGATTTTGTCTGCGTAACGGCGGCTATGAAGTCGTATCGTGTCATGACGGCGCGGAAGCGCTTAAAGCGTTGGAAAATAATAAGTTCGATCTTATCCTTACCGATATAATGATGCCTGCCGTTGACGGATTTGAATTGGCGCAGAGCGTAAGGGCGATAGATAAAAATATTCCTATTATATTCATGACGGCAAAGGACGACAAGCCTTCGCAGATCATGGGGTACGGAATAGGCGTGGACGATTACGTCGTAAAGCCTTTTGATATGGACGTGCTTTTGATGAAAATATCCGCGCTTTTGCGTAGGGCTAAAATTCGTACGGAAAAGGAACTCAAAGTCGGCAACTTTGAAATGAATACCGAAGAGCGCACGGCAAAAGTAGACGGCGAAGAAATATCTTTGACGGTAAGAGAATTCGACTTGCTATTCAAATTGCTGTCTTATCCAAAAAAGACGTTCACGCGTTCTGCGTTGATGGAAGAATTTTGGGATTTTGATTCTTCCGCTACGTCGAGAACGGTCGACGTCTATATGGCAAAGATAAGAGAAAAGACTTCTTTGTGCGACGGTTTTGAAATACAGACCGTTCACGGACTGGGATATAAGGCGGTGCTTAAATGAAGAATCGCGGTAAAAAGGGAATTAACAGAATATGGAGTTATGTAGTATTCTTCCTTTTGATTGCGACTATGATCACCGTTGCAATACCGATTTATTCTGCGGTTGCGGAAAAAGCGGACGGCAATAGCGCGGCGTTGGCGATAGTAATGTTGCTTGTAATAATATTTTTAGCGGGACTTTGTACAGTATTTGACGCGATACGAAGAAAGTATACGGTAGAACGACCGGTGGAAAAGATTTTGCAAGCCACTCAAAAAATTGCGTCGGGCGATTTTTCCGTAAAACTCAATATTGACAGACCTTACGGAAAGTATTCTCAATACGACGCCATAATGGAAAATATCAATACTATGGCTGCGGAACTTTCTAGAAACGAAGTGTTGAAAAGCGATTTCGTATCCAACGTTTCGCACGAATTAAAAAC
>JAIEEW010000208.1 GCA_029067255.1 Clostridia bacterium
ATGTACCGTTGCCGAGAACCTTCAAACCATAAGGTTCAACCTTACTAAGCACGCCTTTCTTCAAAAGAAAGTCTGCTGTAATTTCCGTACCGTCTTCGAACTGCTCCAAAGCGCTTACGTTGACGATAGAGTATTCTTTTTTGAATACGTTATTGAATCCTCTCTTAGGAATTCTTCTTACGAGAGGCATTTGACCGCCTTCAAAGCCGGGTCTTACGCCGCCGCCACTACGAGCCCATTGCCCCTTGTGGCCTTTGCCGGAAGTCTTGCCGAGACCCGAACCGATACCTCTGCCGAGTCTTTTGGATTGCGTTTTTGCTCCTTCTGCGGGAGCCATATTACTCAATTTCATCTTATACTCTCCTTACGCTTGCTCAATCATTACGAGATGCGAAACGATTTTGAGCATACCTTCTGAACAAGCATTCGACGTGATAACGTTGCTGCTGCCGATCTTTTTAAGACCGAGAGCCTTTACGGTGTCTTTCTGCTTTTGCGTGCAACCTATCGTGCTTTTAACGAGCGTAACTTTAATCTTTTCCATAAGTCGCCTCCTTAGCCCAGAATTTCTTCTACGCTCTTACCTCTGAGCGCGGCGATCTGCTGAGCCGTTTTCATGCTTGCAAGACCTGCGAAAGTTGCTTTTACGCAGTTGATCTTGTTGTTGCTACCCATAGACTTCGTTCTTACGTCCTTGATCCCCGCGCATTCGAGTACGGCGCGGACAGGGCCGCCTGCGATAACTCCGGTACCGGTGCTTGCCGGCATAATGATAACTTTGGAACTTCCGAAGTTGCCGATTGCTTCGTGCGGCACGGTCGTGTCTACCGTAGCGATTTTGATCATATTGCGTTTTGCTTCCGCGGTCGCTTTACGGATTGCTTCGGGAACTTCGCCCGCTTTTCCCATTCCGAGACCTATCGAGCCTTGTCCGTCGCCTACTACGATAAGCGCGGCAAATCTCATCGTTCTACCGCCTTTTACTACTTTCGTAACGCGGTTTACGCAGATGAGTTTATTGAGCAAATCGTCTTGATTGTTAAATCTCTCTTTTCTTGCCATTTTTACCGTACCTCCTTAGAATTTAAGACCGGCTTCTCTTGCGCCGTCGGCAACTTTCGCTACGCGTCCCGTATAGAGATATCCGCCTCTGTCGAATACTACTTCGGTTATGCCCGCTTTCAAAGCCTTTTCCGCAACAGCCTTTCCGACTGTGTAAGCCGCTTCGCTTTTGGTCATACCCTTTACTTTTGCAACCATATCCTTATCGAGAGTTGAGCAAGAAACAAGCGTTACGCCCTTAACGTCGTCAATGATCTGAATATTGACGTTGTTGGTACTTCTGTAAACGTTGAAGCGAGGTCTTTCGGCTGTACCGCTGATTTTCGATCTAACTCTTAGATGTCTTTTTTGCCTGATGGCATTTTTATCAATCTTACTAATCATTTTATCTCACTCCTTATTTCTTACCCGTCTTTCCTTCCTTGCGTACGATCACTTCGTCTTTATAACGAATACCATATACGTGGTAAGGATCCGGATTGCGGACTTTTCTGATATTAGCGGCCATTTGACCTACCAACTCTTTATCGATACCCTTGACTACGACTTCGGTCGTCGACGGACACTCGTAAGTGATACCCGCAACTTCCTCGATCTCTACCGGATGCGAATATCCTACGCTGAGAACGATTTTCTTGCCTTGCTTTGCAACCTTGTAACCTACGCCGTTGAGAATCAAAGATTTTTCAAAACCTTTGGAAACTCCCTCAACCATGTTTGCGATAAGTTTTCTGTAAAGACCGTGCAATGCTTTGACGTTCTTTTCGTCATTGGGTCTTGTAACTTTTACTTCGTTTGCTTCAACGCTTACCTTGATAACGCTGTTCACGTTGAGAGTCAAAGTACCCTTTGCTCCTTTAACGGTAACTACGTTTTCCGGCGATACGTTTACTTCTACGCCTTGTGGGATAGCCACAGGAAGTCTACCTATTCTTGACATAATTCCTTCTACCCCCTATTACCAAACGTAAGCGAGCACTTCTCCGCCGATGTGCGCCGCGCGTGCTTTCTTATCTGTCATTACGCCCTTCGAAGTGGAAACGATCGCTATTCCCAAACCGTTGAGAACGACAGGAAGATTTTCCGAGTTTGCGTATACTCTCAAACCGGGTTTGGAAATACGCTTGATGCCCGAAATGACCTTTTCATTGTTGGGTCCATACTTCAAATTTACCTTCATAACACTTTGAACTCCGCCTTCTACTATTTCGTATCCGTTTATGAATCCTTCTTCGGTCAAAATTTCCGCGATTGCTTTCTTCATCTTAGAACTCGGCATCTCTACACTTTCGTGCTTTGCTACCAGACCGTTACGGATACGCGTAAGCA
>JAIEEW010000209.1 GCA_029067255.1 Clostridia bacterium
ACGAAATGGGGAAAGATGCGACCGTATCTATTCGGTTCGGCTATTCCTTGGGGCATATTTATTATAGTTATGTTTATGCCGAGTATCTACACGTCGATGGCGACAAATACGGCAAAAATAGCCTTTATGTGGATAACGTACTTGCTGTATAGTATTTTGGGTACGGCGGTCGGCGTTCCGCTCAACGGTTTGCCGGCGGTAGCGTCGCCAAACACTGACGAAAGAGCGAAAATCATTTCTATAAGCCGTATTTTGGGTAGCATAGGCGAGCAGTCTGCGTTGGTGCTTTTGACGTTGTTCTTGCTTATCACCAATGACAATTACACGAATTCATATATGTTGATGGCTATCATCATAGGCGTTTTGGGACCGATATTTATGGTACTGGGAGCGAAGTTCGTAAAAGAACGTTTGGAACCCACAGACCGTACTCCCAACGTACTTGAAGGCTTCAAGTATATGTTCAGAAACAAGCAATTCCTGCTTTTGATTCTGTCCAACTTGTTGACGTTTTTCAGAAACTTCGTGTCGGCTATGATAATATACGTTGTGTCGTATATTTACGGAAAAGGATCGTTGCAGATCATCTTCTCATTACCGGGAGCGGTCGCTTCAATGATAGGTATGATGCTTGCGCCAAAACTCAGAAAGATGATGGACAGTAAAAAACTGTTTATATTCGCTACGATTTGGCACTCGGCTGCGCTTGCGTTGATATTCTTTATTTATATTATCGGCGGTACTGCGTGGTGGTTGGTTGCGTTTATGATGTTCATAGCGATGATACCGGTAGGTATTCTCAACGTTATTCCGCATCTTATGGCTACCGATACTCTTGATTACTGGGAAGATAAGACGGGCGACAGATGCGAAGGCATCACGTTCTCGCTTATGAGTTTGAGATCGAAAGTATCTTCAGGATTAAAAGATTACACGATGAGTTATCTTTTGGTATTCTTCGGATTTTCACAGGCGTTGCCGTTCCTAAACGATCACACGCCGATACAGTCCGATTTTACAAAATTGGGTATCTTCTCAATATATACGATAATACCTGCGGTACTCAACTTGATTTCCATCGTTCCAATCGTATTCTATAAACTAAGCGGTAAGAAGATGGCGGAAATTCAGGGCAGACTTGCGGTAAAACGTCTTGAAGACGCCAAAAAACTCGAAGGTATCGTTGACGCTGAAGTAAAAGGCGAAACAGACGTATATTCCGTAGTAGCGGAGAAAGCGTACGAGCAAGAACTTGCCGAAGAAGAAGCGACGGCAAGAACGGCTGAAGCAAACGAAATTTCGGATGTATCCGATAATATCGCAAGCGAAACCGTAGAATCGAACGAAAAAGTTGAAGCGCAGGGGGAAAAAGAATGAAAAAGAAGATTTTTGTTATTACCTCGATAGTATTGATAGCGATAATGTTGTGCGGCGTTTTGGTTGGATGCAAAAGCGCGGAAGAAAAAGAGAAAGAATATTACGAAAAAGGCGCCGCTGCGGTGGAAAGCGCTACCGATAAACTTTCTTCTTTGACAGACGACGTATTTTCCAAATCGTGGACGTCGAGTTTCGTGCTTGCGATGACATATTACAAGACAAGCGTCGAAAGAAAGTATAAAGACGGAAGCGAAGAGAAATTTGTCTTTGGCGGTCTTATAGAAAGTCCAATAAAAAGAGGCAGCAGAGAAGAAGCGGGTTGGCCTGTAAAATCTGTTGAGAAAGCGGATTATACGGACAAAAATTCCACAGATGAGTACGTTACGTTTATGGCGTTTGACGTTGATTACAAGTCCGCCGACGATTATAGCGTAAAGACGACTGTGTTCAAAGAAGAAACGAGATCGGATTATTTGAGCAATATCTCAAAGAAAAATTACAGAGAAAAGTTCGAAGTCGAAGAAACTTTGGAATTTTCTTATAAAGACGGAAAAGGCGACGGGGAACTGTACGTCAATCCTTTGGAAATTATAAGAAGCAATACAGATAAAGAAAGTCTTAGAGAAAGGGGGCTTTCCGCAAGCGACAATTTCAGAGTCTATACGCATTTTATGAGAATTGAGTCGCGTACTGTGTTTGGCGAAGATTATACTACTCCCATCACAAGGGAAATCAACGACGAGAGCGGAAAAATCTACTGGAAGAATTTCGGAGACGATATTTCATACAATTGGGACAACGTCTACGGGATGAACAACAACCGTTTGACCGTACTTTACAGTAAAGGTAAAAACCAAATCAACTCGCTTGAAATCTACAATGAAAATATCATATCTTATTTTACCAAAAACAATAACGTCGATACGTCTTTGGTACTCAAAGCGGACGTTATCTCGTATATGGAAATGGTAGTAGAATTTAAGTATTAGGGCGTTCGGCGGTAAGGGAAAAAGTCAAAAGTAAAACGGTATCTTTTCCGCCAAATCAATACAATAAAAAGGTCCCAACGTACAGCAAGTACGGGGGACTTTTTCTTGTATTACCTT
>JAIEEW010000021.1 GCA_029067255.1 Clostridia bacterium
CTGCAAAAGTCTTTTGACGTCTTCGACGATAACTGCGTTTTTCTCAGTTCTGCCTTTCAACACTTCGCCGCTTCTGGTAGCGATCCTAAGTCGCGGAACAACTGAAATTATCTTTCCGTCGAAATCGGAAAAACAGTCCACGGTATATTCTTTTCCGCTTACGAATTCCTGAATAATAGGATTTTTTACGTATTCGGAGAAAAACTCCAACTCTTTACGGTTTTCTATTTTGAAAGCGTTGATACTGGAACTGCCGTCTCTAGGCTTGATAAACAACGGATAAGTAAATTCGCCCGCTTTTATCTCTTTTTCACCGATAACTCTCGGATACCCGAATCCATGCTCTTCAAAAAACTTCGCCGATTTGAGTTTATCGCAACATACGGATACGCTCTCAAAATCGGATACGCAAACGATTGCTCCGCTTTCGCTTTGTATTCTCTGTTTGTTGGAAGAGAGTATTTCAAGTTCGGTATCAATTGTGGGAACTACCAAAGATATTTTATTGTCGCGGCACACTTCTATGAGTTTATCTATATAATCGTCCGCTGAAATTCTGGGGATAATAAAATACCCGTCGGCAAAATACAACGCGGGAGCGGTAGTAGATATATCGGCGGTAAATACTTTGCCGTTTATATTCAATCTATCCCTTGCAGCCTTAAAGCAATTGACAAGTTCCACCCTGCGTCCTGCGCTGAGTATCAAAACGTTGATTTCTTCGCTTTTCTTCTCCCCTGTAAAATATTCCATTGTTGCGTGTCCCTCCTGCGAAATTCCGCTGCGCTTGAACACCGCGCTTACGGTCTGAAACAATATCTTTATATCTCCCGCGAGCGAAATATTCTTTGTATAATACACGTCGAGTTTGAATTTCTCTTCCCACGAAATAGCGTTTCTTCCGTTGACCTGAGCGTATCCTGTGAGTCCTGGACGCACGTCGTGTCTATGTTTTTGCTCATCGTTGTAAAGCGGAAGATACTGAACCAACAACGGTCTCGGTCCAACTATCGACATATTTCCTATAAATATATTGAACAGTTCGGGCAATTCGTCCAACGACGTGCTGCGCAAAAATTTGCCGTATTTGGTAAGTCGCTTTTCATCTGGCAACAAGTTCCCTTCCGCATCTTTTTCGCAAGTCATAGTCCTGAACTTGATCATTTTGAATATCTTTTCTTTCTTTCCGGGACGCGCTTGAGTAAAAAACGGATTGCCTTTCATTTTTATTGCGCCTATCAAAGTAAGCAACAACAAAACCGGAGAAAGTATAATTAACGCGATTCCGCTAAGCAAAAAATCGTAGAATCTTTTGAAAAATTTGCGGTAAAGCAACGCGGACAGCGATATCCACAAAACGATCGCTATCACGCAGATTATAGTTATTCCCCACCATGATGACAAAAAATCTTTCAAATCGCTCTCCTTAGAAACAACTCTTTATCGTTTCTATAACATAATTTTGTTCTTCTTCCGTCATCTTTATATCGGAAGGAAGACACAAGCCTCTGGAAAAGATATCTTCATCCACACATTCCCCGCCACTGACTACGAATGCGTTGTTTTTGAAGATAGGCTGAAGATGCATAGGTTTCCAGATCGGACGGCTCTCGACGTTAGCGTCGTTGAGTCTGTCGTAAACGTCCATAAAACGCGTTTTGCAATCCTTATCTATGAGCATACACGACAGCCAAAAATTCGGATCCGAACAACTGAGATAAGGATTCATAGTAATAGGAATATCTTTCAAACCTTCTTTATATTTGAAATATATTTTCTTTTTCAGTTGTTTATGTTCTTCAAGATGAATAAGTTGTCCGCGTCCGATACCCGCTACCACGTTGCTCATACGGTAATTATACCCTATTTCTTCGTGTTGGTACCACGGCGCTTTCTCTCTTGATTGCGTCGCCCAGAAAAACGCCTTGTCGCGGTCTTTGGCATTTTTTGTAATCAACATACCGCCGCCGGAAGTCGTAATGATCTTATTTCCGTTAAAACTCAAAGCCGCGAGATCTCCGAAAGTTCCCGCCTTACGGTTTTTGTACGTCGAAGACAACGCTTCCGCCGCGTCTTCGATAAGTATTGCGCCATGCTTTTTGCACACTTGCATGATCTCGTCCAGTTTTGCCGGAACGCCGTAAAGATGAGCAAGCATCACCACTTTCGCCTGCGGATATTTTTCAAACGCCTTTTCAAGCGCTTGCGGATCCATATTCCACGTTTCTCTTTCCGAATCTACGAATACGGGAATACCGCCTTCATAAACCACAGGGTTTACCGTAGCCGAAAACGTCATATCCGAACATAAAACGTAATCTCCTCTCTTTACTCCGGCGAGTTTAACAGCCAAATGCAACGCAGACGTACCGGAACACAGCGACAGACACTGCAATTCTTCCTTGTTGCCGCCGTTTAGATAATCAAGAGTTTCGTCTTCAAAACCGTCGCAGTTGAATCCCAACGGCGCAATCCAGTTTTTATCAAACGCTTCCTGTATATAATTTAGTTCCTCTGCATGCATGGTAGGAGTCGAAAGCAAAATTCTTTTCATACGTATTAAATCTCCTGTTTTCACTTGCGACGCTTTTCATCAACGTTTCGTCGCAATAAAAGGTTTTTTATTTATCGGGTTTCTTCAGATTCTTACGACTTGACGCCATAATTTCACTACGAACAACGGTAAACAACGTAAAAAACAAAAATCAACTCCAACGCACCTTTCGATACGTTGAAATTTTTTTATTTTCTCCGTCGCCGTTGCCGAGACCTAATCCTACGAGCAAATTCTTCGGATTCCCGATTAAATCAAACGCAATTTGATAACTCTCGCGCCGATTTTTTATAGTATATCACAACGCTATATTAAAATACAAGTATTTTACTTAGCCAAACTCTCAAATTGCCCTATTTGCGCCATCAAAAACGGTTATAAAATTTAGAAAATCTATTGCATTTAGTAATAAAACGTGATAATATATAGTTATTAAAAATTTTACAGGAGATAAAAACAATGAATTGTTTTAATTGCGGAACGCAAAATCCCGAAGAAGCGAAATTTTGCAGGCATTGCGGCGCAAGACTCGACGGTAAGACCGTCTGCCCCGACTGTAAGACAGAAAACGTTGCCGACTCGAATTTCTGTATTTGTTGCGGTCGCAATCTCAGCAAAACGGTATCTGTTGAAAATACGGAGAACGTCAAACCTGTTGCAGAGAAAAATTATGCCGAGAAGACTCTCAATTGGAAAAGTGTAGTTTCTACCCTTGGCGGAATATTCTCTATGTTGGGATTACTTTTTTCGATATTATTCACATTTTTTATAGGATTGAAAATAAAAGGCCCAACTTCTATAGTAGAATCTATCAACACTATGGGAATGCCTAAAAATATAGATATTTTCTATTATTTCGGCGACGCTTATAAAAATATAACGTCTATAGATCTTGCTTTACCGGATTTTACTAAGACAAGTCTTTACTTCCCCGTTATTCTCGCCACTATAGTATTTGCGGCGCTTCTATTGGCAATGGTCATCATGACAATTTTGACTCTTGTAAAATATTATTTATATGTAACGCGTAAATCTGATAAAGATCACAGCGCTATGGTAATAGCGACTTACTTCTTATATTTATTCGGCGTCCTAATGTTTTTTGTATTCAATAATTCACTCTTCAGTTTGCAACAAAACACCGCAACATATTCTGTATCTTGTGAGATTAACGATCTTACGGCGACGGGAATTGCGCTTAGCACGATTTTTGTATGCGCGTCAGTGGGATGCAAAATTGCCATAAACGCCAAAGGAATAATGTCTGGCGTGTACAACACAGTGTTTACTGCGATTTCATTGATTTTGGTATGCGTTTCGATATATCTTACAATAATGCCGCATGTAGCGTACAATTATGATGCCGAAAATATATACGCCAGAACAAATTTCTTCTCCGCTATATCCTTGTTAGGCGATTCTTATTTTACTAAAACGATCACGACGTCAGGTGGTATAGCCGCTCTATTACCGGCTAAGTCAACGTTAACGGTTCCTAATGCTGAAAGCGCGTTGTTGATAGTGCCTGCAATTTTACAAATACTTGTAATTGTATTGCTTTTAATAATCGCGGCCGGCTATTTGCTTAATTTTGCCAAAAATAAAAAATATTCCAACGCGTCGCTTTCATTGGTTTCAACTCTCGCTACGACATTCTTGCTTATATTCACTGTTATATCTTCTATGAGTTTTTGGTCATATCTATTAGGAGAAAAATACGAAATGGGCAGCGTAAAGTTTACTTACGTGATTGCCATGCTGATTCTGTCCATAGTACAGTTGACTATCGCTATGATACATAGATCTTTTAATAAGATAGAAAGCAAAGCAATGGAAAAACAAGAAGATCAAATAATATAAAATCGAATAAAATGAAAAACGCGTTCTTTCCAGAACGCGTTTTATTTTAACTTAATTTTGATTATTCTGCAACGTAAGGGAGCAAAGCCATTTCTCTCGCTCTCTTGATCGCTTCGGTAACTACTCTTTGGTGTTTAGCGCAAGTTCCGCTCATTCTTCTGGGAACGATTTTACCTTTTTCGGTAACGTACTTACGGAGTTTAGCCACGTCCTTATAATCTACCGTATCGATTTTATCTACGCAGAAAACGCAAACTTTTTTACGCGACATCGGCTTTTTGCCGTTCGGGCGTTTTACTACTTTCTCTTCACTCATTGTCATATCTCCTTATTAGAATGGTAATTCTTCTTCGACAGGGGTAAGGCC
>JAIEEW010000210.1 GCA_029067255.1 Clostridia bacterium
GGTTTGGGAGTAGTCGGCGGCGGTACATGCAGGATATTGATCGATCGCAAAAAACAGATAGCGGAAGAATACGGAGTGGATATTGACATCGCAGCCGTATTAGACAGAGTTCCCGACAGAGTTACGGGACTGGGTTTGGATCTTTCTATTCTTGCGAAAGATATAGACGAAATTTGCGCAAATCCCAACGTTGATATAGTCGTTGAGTGTATGGGCGGTACTGAACCTGCGAGAACGTTTCTCGTAAAGTCGCTCGAAGCGGGCAAGAGTATCGTTACTTCCAACAAGGAAATGTTTGCAAAGTTTTGGCCGGAACTCGAAAAAGCCGCTCAAAAGACCGGCGCGGGACTATATTACGAGGCTACGACCGGCGGCGGTATGCCGATTATCAGAACGATGACTCAGGCTATGCAAGCCAACGGTATTCAGGAAATTAAGACTATTATCAACGGTACGACCAACTATATTCTTACCCGTATGAGCGAAGAAGGCGCGGATTATCAAGACGTGCTTAAGGACGCTCAGGCTCTCGGATATGCGGAAGCGAATCCCGTTGCGGACGTGGAAGGTTACGATTCCAGTTATAAATTGAGTATACTTTCTTCGTTGGCGTTCAATAAGAGAGTTCCCGTCGAACTTATTTATAGAGAAGGTATAACTAAGATAACGAAAGAAGATATCAGGATCGCGAAGGAAATGGGTTTTGTGATCAAACTTTTGGCGATCGCAAAACAGAAAGGCGACAAGATTGAAGCGAGAGTTCATCCTGTATTTTTGCCGAAGAGCCATCCGCTCGCGAGCGTAAACGGTTCGTTCAACGCGGTATTCGTAGTCGGCGACGCTGTAGGCGACATCATGATTTACGGCAGAGGAGCGGGCGCATTGCCGACCGGCAGCGCTATTGTCAGCGACGTAGTATTCTGCGCAAGACAGGTTGAGCATGCGAGATATTCCGAGATGTTCGAGGTTATGCCCAAAGACAAGATCATTACCGATTTTGAAAGCGAGTATTATCTCAGACTAAATGCGAGAGACGTCAGCGGAGTTGTTGCGGATATTGCGGCGGTATTCAAAAAACATAAAGTTTCTATCGCGCAAATGCGTCAGGATGAGAACAAGGAAATAATTCCTATCGTATTTATCACTCATAAGACCAGCGAGAATGCAATGAAAAAAGCGATAGAAGAGATACAAGGTCTGAAAAACGTACTCAGCGTGGAAAACGTTATCAGAGTAGAAAAATAACAAAAGCGGAAATAACTTATATTCAAGGATATAAGTTATTTTTCGATTGCTAAGATCGTAAAGGAGAGAGATATGCTATCTAATACCAGTACGCTTTATCTTGTGGATTTGTGCGATAAATACCCCGACAATAAATACGTTGTCGTGGAGTGGAGCGATCTTGCCGCCGTAAATTACAACCAAAGCGAGAATTTCGATTTGGCGGAAGTGTGGAATGAACTTAAAATGAACGGCTGTCTTATCAATAAATATAAGGACGACGACGAAGTTTGTTTTACGCTGACAGATAAATCTCGCGTTTTGGTGCAGGAATATAAACTGTTGACGGAACAGATGGCAAAACAGGCGGAAGATAAGTCTGGCGATCAATTAGCCGAGTCTTATATCAAAACTGACGAAAACGGAAGTCTTATGTTTATGCCTTCTGGAAACGAAGCGGCAAAGAAGAGAAGATTCGAAGTCAAAAAGTTGAAAAAAAGCGCTATGGGCAGAGGCTTTCTCGGCGGTTTGCTTTCAGGCGGTATTTGCGGACTTCTGTTCGGACTTTTGGGCGGAATAATAGTCAATTTGTTTATGTGAGGTAATTATGCTCAATAAAAAGACAAAACAACTTATGAAAGCCGTGTATTACAAAGCGGTAGAGAAAGACGGCACTTGTCTTATAAGCCAAAACGACTTGTTGGCGTCAATGCCTTATACTTTCCAGTTCAAGAAAAACGAACTTGCGCCCGCGCTCAAATCTCTTGTCAGCGAAGGGTATTTCGAACTTATCACGACTGAAAAGAAAGGCGAAGAGTATTACTGTATCACTTTGCAAAAAGGCGGATACGATTTTGCCTATCAGATAGCAAAAGAAAAAAGACAAATAAGAATGAAGATCGCTTTGACCGTAAGCGGCGCGATTCTCAGTTTTATTATAGGTACGATATTAAAAGCAATTTTTACAAAATAAAGGAACTGCGATATGGCGACTGATAAAGAATTTATAGAATACGTTTGCGAACAAATCAGAGAAACGGGCGAAGTTACGTACAAAAAGATGTTTGGGGAATATATGGCTTACGTCAATGCAAAACCTGTTTTGTTGGTTTGCGATAATACGGTATACGTCAAGCAAGTAGACGCAATTCAAGAATTTATGCAAGACGCCGAAAAGGGAATTCCTTATAAAGGCGCAAAGGAACACTATATTCTCGATATAGACGACAGCGAACTTAGCGAAAACGTTGTGAAAGCGTTGGAAAAAGTTACGCCGTTGCCAAAACCCAGAAAGAAAAAATAAATATGCCCGATATTATTCTACAAAAACCAAAGTGTAGTGAACTCAGCCGCAAAATTTATTTTGCGGTTTTTTTTACGCTTTTTGTATTAACCATTGCTTATAAATTCGGCAATTTAGTAAAAAAATAATAAAAAAATCGACAAATAGCAAAAAATTCCAAAAAAAGTGTACTTTTCCTGACTATGAATTTATGTCGAAAATGATAAAAATTACAACATAATTATACAGATATATTATACAAAATCCCCATGTTGAATTCAAGAGAATCGGGTCAGGAAAAGTACACTTTTCCTGACCGTATACAAAATGGGGTACAAAATGGATATACGGAAGAAAAGAAAAGGACTCGCAGCGATAACTATAATTATGGCTATGTGCTGTATAACGCTGTTGCTTATTTTTATAGCGTCAAATCCTGTATTAGACAAAAATGCGGGGAATAAGACAATTTTGGAATCAACAGCAAGCGCGACGTTGAATTCCACGTACGATTCGCTTTATCACGGCTCAACGTATAAATATACGGATTATAGAAAAGTAGAACAAACGCATAGTGGAGCGATCACTGACGATACTACTACTGTGTACGTAGATTTGACCCAACCGCACGGCTCGCAAGAGAATCCGTACGTAATAGATTCAATAGCGAGATGGAATGCATTTGCCGCAGATATGGGAGATACTACAAGCGGAATAAAGGACAATGGAAACGATCAATACTTTGTTTTGACAAAAGATTTGGACTTCGATGGGGTAACGTTCAATGCTGTACCGTTGTTTTGCGGCACATTTTATGGTTTAGGACATACATTATCAAATATAACTTGTAATGCAAATCGAAATCATTTTGGCGTCTTTAAAACAACCAACAGATCTGCAGTATTTGCAGATTTAAATGTAGTAGATTATTCTTATAGTAATGCGGCTATGGCAGGCGCTATTGTAGGAATTTCATATATTACGTCTGGATTAAAAAGCGAAAACAAATTTCTAAACTGTCATACTAAAGGAGAGGTCATTAGGCACTCCAACGGATTGGACTTAAAAGTAGGCGGAATTATCGGTCATGCAGATAATAGCACAGTAAGTTCCGAATTATTGTTTTATAGATGTTCAGCGCAACTAAACGGTGTATGCGATGAACCTAATTTGCCATACGAGGCTACTTATGGACCGTTTACGGGACAAATATTGAATAAAATGCGAACCACAATTTTGGATTGTTATGGGGAAGTAAATGTAAACATAGTATCAATCAATAAAATAGGTTACTATGTCGGCATACTTCCTTATGTTAATACTCTTTCAGAGCCTATTAGAATAGAAAATTGCGTTGGTAGTATTAGAGTTGACGGTAATGCGAATGTTGCATCAGGATTGATCAAAGGAGCAAATTCGGTAATTGGAATGACAAACAATACAAGCGCGGTCAAGGCTCCCAGTGTAAATATTAAAAATGTATATGTAAAAGGCGAAGCAGAACAAAACGGAACGGTCTATACATTGTATCCGCATACTACTAGCAGTACGGTAAATACTTATTTCGGAAATCCTACATTTACGGCTACAAATGTCAATTATGCAGGAAGCGGTAGTAATATGTTCCCTTTGAACTCGGGATCTATATCAACTACAAAATTAAATAACGCGTCAACAAAAGTTGCTTCAGTGGATCAACTATGGGCGAATTCAAAAGCGGAAACGGCTTTTTTGAACGACATATGGACGAATAAAAGCGCAATAGGCGGAACATATACGGTTGAAACTTCGCCAGTAAGAAACGTATCTTTTGATACCGATGATATAAGCGCGAAATTCAGACACCTTACAAAGACGGCAAGCGGATATAGCGAAGATGGCGTCGGGGTATCGGATATTACTTGTAATTACGCTGACGGAACAGCATTGCCTACGGCAAGCGGTGCGGACAGTAACCATAAGTTTGTAGGATGGACAACGGATAAGAGCGGCGAGAGCGGGTCGTTTACCGCAATGCCGTCTAATATGTACGGAGATATAACGTTGTACGCAGTATGGGATAATCCCAACGCTACGGCGGACTTTACACTGTCAAATAGTTTTACGAAAGACAGTACGGATACTATCGAATATGGGACGGGAGATATAACGTTGACGGCTACTTCCAACGGTCCGGGTATGAACAGTCCCGCAAAGTCTTTCAAATGGTATAAAGACAGCGCAACAACGGCTGTGGCGACGAGTAACACTTGCGTATTGAAGAATGTAAAGGAAACGGGCAAGTATACGTTGGAATATACGCTCAAAGATAAAGACGAGCCGTTGTGGATGCATACGGAGAAGTTGAGCAAAACGCAGCAGGTAACAATAACGAAAGGAACGCTGAGCGTAGATACGTTCAGTATAGATAGCGCAACTCCCGCATATTTTGGTAAGAAACTGAATAACGTGAAATTCAGTATACAGGTAAAAGATAAAGGAAACAACACCGTAGC
>JAIEEW010000211.1 GCA_029067255.1 Clostridia bacterium
TCATCGTCAATTTCATAGCCAAACCTCCTATATTATAAAAATGTATTGCTGAATTTGTACTTGACGTATGTACGTCAAACTTTGTACGACAGTTTCCTTTTTCTTACGATAACTAGTATCACTACTGTCGCCGTAATCGCGACCGCAACGGCGGGCAAAGTGATTGCCAGCGCAAGTTGCCATGACGTAAGTCCGGTGGGCTGTACGTTTTCGCTTTTGACGTAAGCGATCCTGTCGTTGTATATGATTTGCGTCCATTCGCTGTTTTTATCGAATTTATTCTTGAGATATATTTGAGTGCCTTCGCTGACTTCGTCGACTATCGTACTGTCTTCCTGCGGAAGGGAATATATCTTGACGTACTCTCCAAGTTTTTGCGCGGAAAGTTTTGCCGTTTTGGATAAATCGGGAGCGGTCAAACTTGTGTACGGCGAAACGTTCAAAGCCTTGACGAATCCGTAAATGATTTCGCCGTTTTCGTCGACTGCGCCAACTTTATACCAACCCCACGAAAAACTACCGTCTTCTCCAACGTTGTCGATGACAACAAGTTGTTCGTAAATAGTTGCGTAACGAAGCACGCTGTTTACGCTGTCGTCTACAGGCAATTTATATATCGGGGTGTTGGGGTGCAACGCTTGAGCGTAAAGACCCAACTGCGTTTTGCTTTGCGCGGGACAAATCTGGATGTCCGCTTGTTTTCTGACGTAACCGAGAGTGGCTTTCGAAAGCGTGTTATCGTAAGAATAAGCGTAATAGAAATCTCCGCAGTCGCTTAGCAAAAGTATATATTCGTTAGACGGAAGCGTCGCTAGTTTTTGCAGATGTCGCGGAGAAGAGTACATTATTACTTCGCCGGTAGTCTTATAGACCGCTATGCTGTCGTATTCTTCGGGATGAGTGTATTTCGTCTTATCGAAAGACCCGAAGTAATTGAGCGAGCCGTCGTATTCGTAAACGTTGACGGCATATATGTCGGATTTAATATATACGCAGTGTCTTAAGTACTCGCTGTCGTAAGTAGCGTAAATGACGCTGTTTTCGCCCACGCCGTTTTCAAGAAGTTTGTCCAGCGTTTTACTTTGAGAATCAAAAGAGTAAGCGCCGTCGCCGTCAATGCAAAGCAGTTTTCCGTCTACTGCCGTTATATCCTTGAAATCTCCCTGCACTGCAAGATAAGATTCGAGCGAAGTTTCATCGTCTAGACTTTGTTTTGTTATTTCGTACAAGTCGCCGTCGATAATCGAGTAAAGTATGACGTTGTTGTCATTTTTCACCACGGCGAATTCGTTGGCGTCCGAAAATAGTCCTTTGAGAGAAGTGTGCGTTGTTTCTATGGTAGAATCGGAAATATTGAACGTCCTTATATAATTCTCATCCATCGCGTATAGGTTGCCATATTCGTCGTTGTAAAGCGAAATAAGTTTGGTCAATCTCAGATTTTCATTTTCGTAATGTATTTTATTTATTCCGCCCGTCGAATAAGCGTATACGAATACAACGCTAACGTCGCCTTTTTTAGCAAGTAAAACGATATGAGTGGAATTCATTGCGATAGAAATAAATTTGTCAAAGCCGCTTTCTTCCGTATAGGAATGAACTTTGTTGTCTTTTGCGACGTAGACTGTTTTTCCGTTTGTATAAGCGAAGTCTTCGTTGTAAGCGGTCAGCAAGGATTCGCCGTCCAAAGAAACCGTAACGTCGACGTTTTCAGCCATAGCCGTATCAGGCGTTCCGAAAGAGAAGAACGCTATGCAGAAACAGCATATTATAAGCGCGCTTGCAAATAAAATCCTTTTCATATACAGTATTATAACATATAAAATCAAAAAATTAAAGTAAAAATTATATACGCGCTAATAATTATAATAAATAAAGATTGAAAATAAAAGAAAATTGTGCTAAACTAATCTTGCAATACAATATATCGGGTAAATAATGTCTAAGGGTAAATTTTATAATAAAAATAAGAATAGAAATAAACAATTTTCGCCGGAAGAATCCGTTCAGTCGGCTTTGGACGCAGGAAGCAAAGCGAAAAAGGAAGATTTGCTCAGACCCGTTGAAGATTTGAAATTGGATGAAAATCTTTTGGGTTATCTCAAAGCGGGTAGGATAAATATACTTGCCGATTTGGCTTGTCGCGATTTTCAGCAGATGTATAAAATACAAAATATCGGCAGAAAGCAATGTTTGGCGATAGCGAGCGCAATGTCAAAATTCGGCGTAAAATTCGCAAGGGATATTCAACAGGACGGAAATAGATCCCAACATCGCGACGGCAGGGATAGAAATCACGACAACCAGCGCGGAAGTTCCGACAAAAGGAATCACGGAAACGTCAACGCGGACGAACAGTTTTCAAAGAAAAATAAGAATAATTTTGAAAACGCGAAACTCAATCAGTATCTTTCCAAACTCTACAACGGTTTGACTATGTCGGAAATACTTATGGGCAAACGCGAGCGTCCCGCATCTGCGAAAGTAGAAAGAGAGCCTTTGACTGAAAAAAGTCTTGTAAAATTTTGCCGTAAAGGCAAGTGGGTATACAAGGACTGGAAAGGCAACGTCATTGTCGCGCCGCAGTACGAAGAAGCGTTCGGCTTTTCGGAAGAACGCGGATGTGTGGAAATGGACGGAAAACTTGGATATATCGATAGGAATAATAACCTTGTTATAGATTTCAAGTACGATTGCGCAAACTCGTTTAGCGAAGGTTTGGCGTCCGTTACCGTGGGCGAAAAAAGCGGATATATCGATCCGGACGGCAATCAGGTAGTAGATTTTATATACGACATTGCGACGCCGTTTTCGGGTGGAAAAGCGATTGTAAGACTTGACGACCGCTGGGG
>JAIEEW010000212.1 GCA_029067255.1 Clostridia bacterium
GTTTGGATTATTGTCCGTATCAAATCGCAACAAACTTCGCCGAATTGTTCAGTAAAACACTCATATACGCATATTTTCGAACTCAAACGGCAATAAAGGATTTCTCACCAGCGTGAAAAGGACTTGATATTTGATCGCTTTTACTATATAATGAAAATATTAGGAGATTTTTATGAAAAACGCAATGTTTGATAAGGAATGGTTCAAACTCGACAACGCGGCAAAGATTTATCCTGCGGCGAGAAGTTCGAGATGGAACGCGGTTTTCCGCATGGCGGTCGTAATGAAAGAAGAAGTCCGCCCGGACATTCTTCAACAAGCGCTAGACGACGTTATAGATAGATTTCCCACTTTCAGAGTTACTTTGAAAAAAGGATTTTTTTGGTATTACTTTCAATTTATCAACGAAAAGCCGAAGATACAGGAAGAAAAAAACTTCCCCTGCTCTATGATGAGATTATCGGGAAGGGGTTACGTTTTTAGAGTACTTTATCATTCGCACCGTATATCTGTGGAAGTATTTCACTCTATCACTGACGGAACAGGCAATATAACTTTTCTTAAAACGTTGGTAGCGAGATATTGCGAACTTTGCGGAGCGACCATAAAGGATTACGGCGATATGCTGCACTACGAAGACGATCCGACGCCGGAAGAAGTCGAAGATTCTTTTGCCAGATATATAGACAAAGAAAAGGGAACGCTTCCCCGAACCGAAGCCAAAGCGTATCAGATAAAATGCCAAAGAGAAAAAAGGGGCATACTCAACGTTACGCAGGGAAGCATGCCTTTCGAACAACTTCACAAGGCAGCAAAGTCGTTTGGCTGTACGGTCAATACTTATTTGACCGCCGTACTCGCTTACGCGGTGCTCAATAGACAACTTTATGAGAAAAGACCTAAAAAGCGACCTGTAAGGATTCAGGTCCCCATCAACCTGCGTAAAATGTTTCCGTCGGTTACGCTCAGGAATTTTGCAGGATATTACAATACCACTATTCAACCCGTTGAACAGACTTTTGAAGAAGTGGTAAAGGAACTTGACGCTCAACTCAAAGAAAAAATCACGCCTGAGTACTGTCAAAAGTTTATAAACTCCAACGTATCGTTGGAAAAAAATCCGATAATACGCGTAGCGCCGAGATTTCTCAAAACGCTGTTTATGAACATGTCTTTCTATATGGTAGGCGAGAATTTGATGTCGTGTACTTTCAGCAATATAGGCAACGTGGTTACGCCTGAAGAACTTTACGATTATATCGACAGATTTGAATTCGTTATCGGTCCGCAAAAATATATGAACCACGTCATGACCTGCGCTTCCTACAACGGAACAAGCGTAATTTCTTTCTCGCGTACGGCGAAAGATCCTATACTCGAACGCGACTTCTTTGCCGTACTGGAAAAACACGGTATCGACGTCAGCGTCAACAGCAACCGGAGGTAATTATGAATAATTGTCGAAGATGCGGCGTCCATGTGGACGAAAGTTTGGGCAACTGCCCGCTTTGCGGCGCATTTGTAAGCGAAACTACTACTCAATCGATATACGATTATCCGCAAATAGATTTCAAAACGCGCCGTCAACTTTTTTATAAGATAAGTATGTTTATAACGGTGTTTACCATAGCGCTCGTATGCGCGATAAATCTTGCGGTCAACCGTACCGTATCATGGTCGTTGCACGTTATATTCGGCTTTGCGCTTTTATGGCTTGCGGTAGGAAGATCAACCAGAAAAAATTTCAACGTTAGAAAACATCTTACCTGGGACTTCTCCGCCGTTATCGCGCTTTTGTTTTATATCAATATATGGACGTCAAAACTTGCTAATCCATGGGCGTTTACGCTCGGCGCGCCGATAGTAGTACTGACGTGGGCGACGGTGTTGGAAATACTTACTTTTGCCCATAAAGGCGGAAGAAGTAATTACCAGATAGCGTTGACGAAACTTTTCGTATTTTCGCTTATATGCATAGGTATTTCGTTTATATGGCTAAAAACCTGCGGTTGGGGATGGATAGTCTGCGCAGCCAGAGGATTCGTTGACGTACTTGCGCTCTCTTTCTTCGCGAAAGACTCATATTTCTCGGAATTGAAAAAACGCTTGCACGTCTAGTATTATTCGCAGATAAAGCATGTAAAAGCATATTTTACGTCGACTTAATAAAATTAAAAAGTCCCGTCGCATAGCAAAGCGGGACTTTTTCTTAGATTGTCTTGTCAAAAAACTAACCGCTTAAATTAGATATTTTGACTCCGCTGTCGCTACGCTCAATATGACAGGTAAAAAGCGTTTTTCCGTTCGCTCAATATGACGGTAGGATAGCATTTGTTTTCTCTCAACATGACAGTTCATAGAAACTTACAAAGACTAATACTCTATCGTATACAAAATCGCCGACGCATTAAAAAGCGTCGGCGATTTATATTTATTCTTTTATTTATTAGTCAACTGAAGATGCCCAACCTACGTATATGCCGTCTGCCGCAAGTGCGGATTCGAAATCCGACTTTTCGCTTTCAGTAGCGTTTACCGATATGAGTATCATTACTTCAACTTCGGGCGAACCGTCTGTCTTTTTATTGAAACTTGTCTTTGCCCATTCCCACTCTACCGACTCGATATAGGTCGTTAAGAAATCTTCGCTTTCATAGAAAAGATATTCTCCGAGAGTTTTTACCGTCTTAGGCAAACGCATATCTTCAAACGCAACGCCTGCAAACGCATACGATTTGATATGAGTTATCGTATCGATTTGGTTTCCGTTTATATCGTTGAATCTAAACGCGCTTCCGCCGGAATTAGACGACGTCTTATCGTACGAGCCGAAATACGCGTATACAACCGAGCCGTCCGCGTTGGTAAGCAAACCGTGATCGTAAGTGTTGCTTGACGAAGACTTTTTGAATTCCTGCAACTCGGTAATAGCGAAGTATTCGTTTTCAGAATTTACTTCTATGGAATATCTCGAATAAGTCGCGTTGTTAGTATATATCGCAAACGCTCCTTCCCCTATCTCTTCTACGTTTTTGCCTATGACAAAATCTTTGCTGTAAAGAAGTCTTGTGCAACCCATAAACGCTTTTGCCGGAATAGACTTAATGGATTCGGGCAACACAATCGACGAAAGATACGTACAATCTTGAAATACTCCTTCACCAAAAGTTTCGAGTACAGAGCCGTCTTCAAACTCCACGGTTGAAAGCGATGTCGTACTCATAAACGCGTTTGCCCCTACCGACTTGACGGTCGCAGGGAACTTGAACTGCGTAAAGTTGCTGGTAATATTAGCGAAAGCCTTGTCGCCTATATTCACGAGATGCTTGAATTCAAGCGGATAACTCGAATTGGATCTCAATTTTGTATTTTGGAACGCGTTGTTGCCGATCGTAGCAACTTCGCAGTCTTCTTCTAGCGTGAGTTCGGTAAACGCGGTCGCTTTATAGAAAGCCTCGTTTCCGACCTTCTCCAACGCTTTATTGAAGTAAGCGCCTATCAAAGCCGTGCAATTTTCAAAAGCGTTTGCGCCGATTTCCAAAAGTCCGCTCGGCATATAGAATATCTCTTCGTCTATTGCATTTTCGCCGTCAGTGGAATACTCTTCGCTATTATAGGCGAATATAAGCGAAGTACAATCGTAGAACGCTTTATCCCCTATATTCGTAACGCTGTCGGGTATTATTACTCTGGTAAGAGCCTTACAGCCGCTGAACGCGCCTTCGGGAATTACTTTCAATCCGTCGGGCAGAACTACCGTTTTCAAAGCCGTCATATCTTTGAACGCTTCATTTTCAAGACTGAACGCCGAAGACGTTGTCTTCACGGTAATTTTTTCTATCGCGCTCGCCTTAGACGAGAACGCGCCTTTGGCGATAGCGACAACTCTGTTGCCCCTAACTCTGTCGGGAACAACGACTTCCTTTTCGTCGCCGTCATAACCCGTTATCGTCGCTCTAGATCCATTGAGAGTATAGGAAAATCCGCCCGAGTATTCGGACAAGCGTCCCGTATTGACGATAAGTCCTATCACCGTACCCAAAGACGCCAAAGCCAACACGAATACTGCGACTACGACAATAATTTGTTTTGTCTTGTTGTTCATATCTACCTCATAAAAGTACTTCTGCAATTATATTCTGTCAGTCCGAAAAGCGGCGGACGGATATATATAATATCATTATTGCCACCTCTCGTTTTTATATTATAGCATACAGTCAAATAAATTACAATAAATAATTTTTATATTATAAATAATATGCCCTACGTAATTTCAACGTTTGGACGCGTTTTCGATAAGTTTGAGCGCAACGTTGATGCCGTCCACAGCCGCGGACGTTATTCCGCCGGCGTATCCCGCTCCTTCTCCGCAAGGCATAAGTCCTGCAATAGAACTGTTTCCGTTTTCGTCGCGAACTATTCTTACCGGCGAAGAAGATCTGCTTTCAACGCCCGTAAGCAACGCGTCGGGATGAGCGAAACCGCGTAATTTTTTATCAAAAACACCGACCGCTTTTCCTATGCTTTCAATGACGTAATCAGGAAGACATTCGCGAAGATCGGCAAACTCCGCGCCGAGCGGATAAGTCGGCTGAACTTCGCCCAAACGATTCGTTATCTTGCCCGCCAACAAATCTTCATAACGCTGACACGGCGCTTTGTACGAATTCGACAGAGCGAAAGCCGCTCTCTCGTATCTGCGCTGAAACTCAACGCCCGCCAAAGGATCGGCGCTTCCGAAATCCTGCGGAGTTACACCGACAAGCAAAGCGCTGTTGGAATTTACTCCGTCGCGAGCGAAATAACTCATACCGTTGGTTACTACCGCGTTTTTCTCGGAAGTGGCCGGCATAACGTAACCGCCGGGACACATACAAAAAGTATAACACGATCTGCCGTTGTCAAGATGAGTGGCAAGCGAATACGTAGCGGGGGGAAGATTGAGCGTATCTCCGTACTGCGCTCTATCCGTATTTTTTTGCAAATGCTCTATTCTCACGCCTATAGAGAAAGGCTTAGCCTGCATAAGAACTTTGGACGAAAGCATTTCAAACGTATCTCTCGCGCTGTGTCCTATCGCAAGTATGCAATGATCGCAATCCACGCTCCACAGTCCTTTGTCAGGATTTTGTACCGTTATTGACGTTATTCTGCCGTCTTTTGTCTTTACGTCTACAAGTTGGGAATCGAAATATACTTCGCCGCCCAAAGCGATTATATCGCGTCGTACGTTTTCAACTACTTGCGTGAGTTTATCTGTTCCTATATGCGGTTTCGCGTCATACGCGATCTGCTCGGGAGCGCCATACTTGACCAACTCTCCCAACACGACGTTGATTTTTTGAGAACCTATACCCGTATTGAGTTTTCCGTCAGAGAAAGTTCCCGCTCCGCCTTCGCCAAACTGGATATTGCTTTGCGTATCCAAAATGCCGTCGGATATAAACTTTTCCACGCTCTTCTTTCTCTCTTCCACGCATTTCCCGCGCTCGAATATCATCGGTTTCAATCCCGCCTTCGCAAGAGCAAGACCCGCAAACAGTCCCGCAGGTCCCGCGCCGATTATCACAGGCGGCTTGTCCAAAGGTTTTGTTTCGGGAATTATTCCGTCAAGAGAATTTATCGGCGGAACGTAAACCGTCGCTTTTTTATTGCGAGCGAGATACTTGCTTTCTCCGCGCAGTCCCACGCCGAGAGTCAAAACGTAATGTATCTTGCTTTTATCCCTGCAATCCAGCGATTTTTTTATTATCTTATATTCCGTTACTTCTTCAGGAGATATTCTGAGAGAACCGGCAAGTTGTCTTTCCAAATCCAACTGCGTATAATTTGCGGGAAGTTTCAACTGTACTTTTATCATACGATATCCCCGCTGCACGCAAGCGCGCTTGCCCATGCCCAGTGCAAATTGAATCCACCGCAAAGTCCGTCGACGTTGATCGCTTCTCCTATTGCGTAAATTCCTTTGCAAAGTCGCGATTGCATAGTAGCGTCGTCGATACCGTCCAACTCGATACCGCCGCAAGCGACCTGGGCGGAGTTCTTTCCGCCTACTCCCGTTATTTCGACTTCAAAACGCTTACAGCCGCGCGCTAAGTCTTCGGCTTTTTTTCTTGACATGATAAGCGATCTATCCATCGGCACGGTCGCTAATACGTTGAACGCCAACGCTTTGTGAAGAATACCTTCGAGCGGAGCGAATACGCTGCAATTTGTATAAATATGATCGGCAAGTTGCTCTTGAGATAAGTCCGGAACAAAATCTATGACCGCTTTGCACGTCTTGAATTTGCCGCCCCGTCTTGCAAGCGCCGAAGAGAGTCTGAAAGCCAGCACGCCCGACAGAGCGCCGTCCTTGAACAGTATTTCTCCCCGCTCTCCCATTTCCGACTTGCCGTCTATTTCAATACCGGCAAAAACTTTTGCGCGAACGCCGTTCGCCCCGCGCACTCCATTACAAAGCAAAGGCGCGATTGCATAATTCAACGGCGATATTTTATGTCCGAACGCGCTAAGAAGCGAATGGGAATTATGCCCCGAAGTAGCGTCGCTTCCCGTAGCAAGTACGATAGCGTCAGCGTAGAACTCGCCTTTGGTCGTTATCGCTTTGAATCCTTGCCCACACTTTTGTATTTCACTGCAAAAACAATCGCATACTACGTTGACTCTGCGCTCGGCAAGTCTTTGAAGAAACACGTTGAGAACGGTTGTCGCGCTTTCGCTGTAAGGATATACCCTACCTTCCGAATCAGACTTACACAAAAGCCCGAGCGAAGAAAACTCTTCCATAATTTTTTCGGGCGTAAATCTGCTCAAAACCGTCTTTACAAAACCATCGTTGTACGCGTCTGCCGTCGCGTTTAGATTTGAAAGATTGCATTTGCCGTTGCCTGTCGCAAGCAGTTTTTTGCCCAGTCTGTCATTTCGCTCGATAACGGTAACTTCCGCGCCTTTGTCCGCCGTCTTGATAGCGCAAAGCATACCCGACGCGCCCCCGCCTATAATAAGTATTTTTTTTGACATAACGTACGCCCCGCAAAGTTTATTTATTATATAATAAATTATCCGACGAACAAAACGCAAGCGAATAGCGCCGTTCGTCGGATATTGCATACCTTATTATCGCAAACCGAATAAATATTTAATCGCGTTTGTCGACTTTATCCGAGAATATTTTCCTATATCCTTCGCCGTACTGCAACGCTCGCGATACCCTTGACAACGTCGCGGAAGATATATCCGTTTGTTCGATGACCTGATTGTAAGTCAACCCCTGTTTCAGAAGTTTCGCCGCTTGCCATCTTTGCGCCATCTGTTCGATTTCCTTATTAGTGCAAAGGTCGTTGAAAAAAAGTCTGCAATCTTCTTCGTCGCTAATACTCGCGATCGTTTCGTACAGTTGACGTATAAACAATTGATTGTTGTCAGAATTCATAATCATTACTCCTCGCTTGTCTTTTCCGATTCGCGCAAGAACGATTTCGTCTTCTCGCTTTGGGGATTGCCAAACACGTCTTCAGGCAAGCCTTGTTCTTCTATCACGCCGTCCGCCATAAAAATGACTTTGTCCGCAACTTTTCTCGCAAACTCCATTTCATGGGTTACGACTATCATGGTATGACCGTCTTTCTTCAAATCCCTGATTACTTTAAGAACTTCTCTGGTGAGTTCGGGAT
>JAIEEW010000213.1 GCA_029067255.1 Clostridia bacterium
CCACATAATATAATACTGTATATTTCCCGTCTTATTGAAAAGTTCCCACAAAGTATCCTTGCAATCCATAATGCACCCCCAAAGTAATATGTACGGATAAAGCAAGTATATTCGCGAAAAATTTATCTACTCTTTCAAATCTTTGATATTGTATCCCAACTGATTGAGTAAGAAATCACTGTCGCGCCAGTCTTCTTTTACTCTGACGTAAAGATTAAGAAAAACTTTCCCGCCTACCAAATTCTCTATATCCTGTCTGGACTGCGTGGAAATTTTCTTTATCATTGCGCCGCCTTTGCCAATTACCATAGCCTTGTGCGACTGCTTTTCGCAGACTATATCCGCGTCGACTTCGACTATTCCATCGTCCCTGTACTCAAATTTATTGACTATAACGCCTATTCCGTAAGGTATCTCCTGATCTAGATTTCTGAGCGCTTTCTCTCTTACTATTTCGCTCGCCATAAATCTCATAGATTTATCGGTATACATATCTTCGTCAAAAAATCTTTCGCCGTCAGGCATGATTTCGAGCAATCTTTGGATAAGCATATCAACGTTTTTTCCCGTAAGCGCGCTTATAGGAATAATGCTGTCGACGCCTTTTATATCTTTGAGTTCGGTTATTTTTTTCGGAATAACGTCCGCTTCAACGTCGTCGCATTTATTGAGCGCGATAATAAACGGAGTTTTGCCGTCCGCGTATTTGCGGATGTAATCCTTATCGTGTTCGTCAAAACGCTTGTCCGCAGCCATAACGTATACTATGGCTTCCGAGCCTTCCTGCCCCTTTTCCACGCTCTTCATCATATATTTGGAAAGCGCGTTTTTTGCGTTATGCACGCCTGGAGTATCGACGATTACCAACTGATAATTCTCGCCGTTGGCTATTCCCAGAATTTTATTTCGAGTAGTCTGCGGCTTCCAACTTACGATAGATACTTTTTCTCCTACTATCGTATTAGTAAGCGTAGACTTGCCCGCGTTTGGTTTTCCTATTAAAGATACGAATCCTACTTTCATTTATATTTTTTCCTATATATCCGCAAAAATTCATTTAAGCGTAAATATTGTTTATTATCTCGATATGCCCAAAGCCGACAGTATCTTTTCTTCTTTTTCTCTCATAACTACTTTGTCGCTCTCTTCGATATGATCGTAACCTAGCAAATGCAAAAGTCCGTGCAACACTAGATAACAGCACTCTCTTTCCGTAGAATGAGCGTATTCCGCGCTCTGCTCGACCGCGCGTTTATAGCAAAGCATAATTTCGCCGAGCATGAGTTCTCCAGTAGAAAAATCCACGTCGAAAGGATAATCTTCGGCGCGGAAAGGCAACTTTACTTCCAAAGCGGGAAAACTCAAAACGTCCGTAACGCTGTCGACGTTTCTAAACTCTCTATTTACTTGTCTTATATCTTCTTCGCCTACGACGCTAAGTTCTACTCTTACGTTATCCGGCAAACAAAACTCGCTTCTTACGCTGTCAAAGACCTTACGGATAAGATCGCAATCCAAAGCGCTGTCGATTTCGTCGAAAATTTCCAGCATTATCTTCTTTCCTTTGCCTTGTCGTAGTCTATACGCTTGTGCAACGTCGAAGGAATTACGTCGCAGATCGTATCTCTTATAATTGCGAAATCTCTGACCGTCAACGTACAGTCGTCAAACTGTCCTTCTTTGAGTTTGGAATTTATAACATTGTCGACAACCGATCTCATCTGCTCGTAATCGTCGGTGGGTTTTGCTCTCAAAATCGCTTCGCACATATCGCAAATCATAACGAGCGCGCTATATTTGGTCGTTGGTTTTCTTGCGTTGTATCTGTAAGGATAGTTGCTAAGTTGTTCTTCAGTAATACTCTGCGCTTTCATATAGAAATAAGGAACGGTTGCGTCGCCGTGGTGTTCGAACGCCGCTTTTATAACGGTATCGGGCATGTGGTTTTCTTTGAGAATAGCAACGCCGTCTTTGACGTGGTTGGTTATCATATTAACGCTGACTTCGGGAATAAGATCGTCGTGCGGATTCTTTCCGTCCTTTTGATTTTCCGTAAAATATTCAGGATGCTTCATCTTTCCTACGTCGTGGAAAAAAGCGCACGCTCTTGCCATATACGGGTTTATTTCAATCGCGTCCGCGCAACTTTCAACGAGATTTGCAACGCTAACGCTGTGATTGTAAGTACCCGGCGCTTTTTCTCTCAATTCTTTGAGAAGGGGTTGCGACGGCGAGCAGACTTCCGCGAGTTTGAAGTTTGTCCAAACTGCAAAAATGCCTTCGTACAACGGTAAGAATACGATAAATATCGCCACGGAAAGCATGCTTCCGACAAGTCGTCCGAAGATCGCGTTGCCTACTGTTACCGCGCTTACACCGTGTCCGAATATCGAATAAAGTCCCGCCAAAGGAGTGGTAACAAGTCCGAGAAGTATCGTACCCCACGTCAATCTCAAACGCGTATATTCTCTTCCTACGAAAAATACCATCAACATACTCATTATCATTGAGTTGAGCAGACCGCCTATGATATCTAGGTTGAAGTGATCGATATCAAGAACGTACGAACACGTTACGAATATAGCGAGCATTATACCCATAGTAACGAACGTCGAATAAATGCCGAGTTTTTTGTTGAGAAGCATGGTTACCATCATTGTAACCGAAGAAATTACTATCGAGTGCGGAGTGAAGAACGAATAAAGTACCGCCGACACGATTACCGCGATGAAAATCGTCGAATAACATATAAGACATCTTTTCAGTACCGAAACGTATTCTTCCGAACCTTTATCGAATTTTACAATATAATAGTAAAGAGTCGCCATTATACAAAAAACCATCAACGTCATCGGAAGATATATTTCGTAATACGAGAATATTAAATAGTCTTTCGCAAGACAGGCTACCGAAAATACCGTCATCAAAAACGATACGACGAAAATGACCGACAAATACGCGACGTCTTTCCATATTTTTTGCGGTGTATTTTTCATTTTGTTACCTTTTCCTGATTGTTTTTGCTCTCTTCGTACGCTTTCACGATCGCTTGAACTAGGTCGTTGCGCACGATATCTCTATTTTTTAGGCGTATAACGCTTATATTATCTATTCCTTGAAGTATAGAAGCGGCATGCAACAAACCGGATGATTTATCGCTCGGCAAGTCTATTTGCGTCGCATCGCCCGTAACGACGATCCTGCTTCCCGCTCCCATTCTCGTGAGAAACATTTTCATTTGCTCGCGAGTAGTGTTCTGCGCTTCGTCGAGAATTATAAACGCGTTGGAAAGCGTCCTACCCCTCATGTACGCCAAAGGCGCGATTTCTATTACGCCCTTTTCTATGAGTCTTGAGTATACTTCCAACCCAAACATTTCCTGCAACGCGTCGTAAAGCGGTTTGAGATAAGGATCGACTTTCGCGCCGAGATCTCCCGGCAAAAACCCCAGTTTTTCTCCCGCTTCAACGGCAGGTCTTGTCAGAATTATCTTCTCGACGACTTTATTTCTATACATTGCCGCCGCTATCGCCACTGCAAGATACGTCTTTCCCGTACCCGCCGGTCCGATGCCGAATACTATACTGTTGTCTTTTATCGCCTGAACGTACTTGGCTTGTCCGTACGTCTTGCTTTTGATTTGTTTTCCCCTTGCGGTAACCGCCACGACCTTGCAAAGTTCATCAAACTTATCTTCGTCGCCATTATCCACAACTTCTATGCAGAAATTTATAAACGGTCTATTGAGCGCATCAGTCTTAGATTTTTCCAACAGAACCGCGATAAGTCTTGCGCACCTTTCGACCTTCTCGTCTTCGCCTTCCAAAACGACTGAGTTGTCGAATAGATTTATATTGACTTCCATTCTCTTTCTGAGATAATTGACGTTCTCGTCATGGTTGCCAAACAATGCGATCGCCTGATTTATATCTTCGACTTCAATTTGGGTTCTGATAATCTATTCTCCTTTGCTTACCGTTTCTTCTATAATATAGTATATATCTATTATATGCAAATTGTCTACCTTTTTTTTGTAAGTATAATTATTAAGA
>JAIEEW010000214.1 GCA_029067255.1 Clostridia bacterium
ATGTATAATTATCGTGTAGATAATTCGCGTATAAACTCGAATTTTGCTAAAAAAACAGCAGTCAGGAAAAGTACACTTTTTTTGTAAGACGGTTTTTTGCTGAAATTTGCGCGTTTTATCAACACAATAACTCGCAGCAAAAGCGGTTTTGTGAGTTTTGCGGAGTGTTTTAATTTAGCCGTCGATAACAGAAGAGAAAAGTCCGCGGAGAGAATTTGATGCGAAAGAAAAGGATTTTAGGGATTTTTATAATATTGACGCTTGCGATATTCGCGAGTATATTTTGCGCTTGCAGAGATTCGGAAACAGAAAACTATTATACTATTATGATTCCCGACGGGGTAGGCTATTCGGTCATAGGAGAGAAGGTAAAAAAGGTCAACCCCAACGCTTCAGTGGAATTTGACGTAGTATTAGACGAAGGGTACGAATTTATAGGCTCTAGCGTTGGAGAATACGCAGACGGTAAGTTGAGAATAGATAAAGCGGAGTTTTCCGCGACTGTAGATTTCAAAGCGCGTTTGTCAAAAGAAATCGCTGATATAGATAACGGTTTTGTAAAAGTAACGCCGTTGGAAGGAGATAAACCCCAATACGGCGAACTTGTGGATTTCCAGTTTACTCCTTACGAAAATTACGTTGTTGAAGAAGTTTATCTTGATGGACAACCTTACGCTTTTGTGCGCGAAGCGAACGGAAGCGTTATTGTGAGAGCAAAATTTGACGAATACGTTTCGTTGAAAGCGGTATGCTTGGGTAGGGAATGCAACTTGACTGTCGATCCCGTTTCAAACGGCAGGCTGATGATGTCCGACTTTTCCGAAGGTGTAAGATACGGCGACGTGATAGAAGTAGTTTGCGCTCCCGACAGCGGTTACAAGTTTGCGTATATAGAAAGGGAGAATGGGGAGAGAATATTTTTATCCGATTATACTTTTACCGTTATGGGAGATACGAGAATAAGCGCTAAGTTTTTCGGAGTGGACGCTTTGCAAATAAATTATGATTTCAACGGAGCGGACTCTTCCATAGGAACAGGCGATTTTGCGTATGCCGGAGAAAATATATATTTAGACAACGCGTACGGAAAATGGATGAAAAGCGGATATACCTTGGTCGGGTGGAACACTAAGCCGGACGGCAGCGGTAAAAGGCATGCTTTAGGGGCGATGATAAATATGCCGCAGGAAAATATCACACTATACGCTCAGTATCAAAAACAAACGGATGAAAATTTATTCGGATACAGCGATTTTATAAGCCATAACGGAGAAGAAGGGTATCAAATAGTTTCCTTTAATGGGGACGTTAGACAAGTTGTCATACCTGACACTTACAATGGCAAGAAAGTTTTTGCCATCGGAATGTCAGTATTTCACGAGAATAGAAATATTGAAAGTATAACGCTCAATAGCAACATTGAATTTATCGGGGCGTACGCTTTCGCTAGTATGAATAATTTGAAAGAAATCTATCTTTATGACAGTATTCGTGATTTGAGCAGTACGGCTTTTTACGATTCCGACAATTTGAGTTATCTGCATATGAATTCCGCCAGCCGTCGCGTCTATGAACAAATAATAGAAACATCTCTCGTGGATAAACAAATGAGAGTTCAGACAAGCGAAGGAAAAAAGATTGTTACGATTTCAGGATGTTCTCTTGCAAGGGGTATGAAATCCGAGATGTTTGTACAGGACGAAGTACTCGGAGAATACGACGTGATTCATATGGGCGTGCACGCGCGTTACGGAGCGGGCATTCTTATGGACCTTGTAAACAACTATTTGAACGACGGCGATATACTTATATTCGCGTTGGAAAATTACGACGAGATGTGGATGAATGAGTTGGGTATAAACAGTTCCAACTCCAACGTTGTGCAAAAACTCAGCGCATTGGAGAGCAATTACGATTTATATGAAGAATTTGATTTGGCGGAGTCCAAAGGTAGGAATGAGATTTTGCCGTATTTGTCGCGTTGGTTCGAACTCCGTACGGACGATTTGGACAACGACAGATACTATAGTCCGTGGATGAATAGAAACACCGTTAACAAATATGGAGATTATACGTATTTTAGACCTAACGCTACGGAAGATTCTTTAAGTGAAACGTACGGTCCGCTTTTCACAAATCTCAGATTTTTGGACGATATATATAAAATAAATAATTGGGCGCAAAAGCATATTTCAAACGGAGTTAAAGTAGCGTTTATATATCCGCCGATTTATAGATATAAAGCGTATGACGATCCGGAAAATAAGGCGGAAAGAGAAGCGTTTGAAGCAAAATTGAAAGAGACGTTGGTTTTTCCGGTGTTGGGCGGTATTGACGATATTTGTCAACCTTATTACAATATGGCTGACCTTGTAAACCATATGTCAACAGAAGGAACGGCGGTATATACCGCGACGTTTATCGATCTTTTGAAAACGGCTTTGACGGAAGGAGCGATATAGTATGGAAATAAATTTTATCGCGGTTTTCTTTTTATTGTTTGCGTTGGGATTCGCTTATTTGAGTAAGAAATACGCTTTGAAGAAATATAACTTTATCTGGTTGTTCGCTTCGGTTTTGTCCGCGGGATTTTATATATTGTTGATGCTTATGGACGGCAGTTCGCTCTTCGATACCGCTTTGGGTATCATGGCTTTGACTGGCGGCGTATATATCGTAAGCAACGAAAAGGGGGACGGACATGCTCTTTAATTCGTTTGCGTTTTTGATATTCTTTCCCATAGTAACTTTACTCTATTATATTATTCCGCATAAGTTTAGATGGATAATGTTGCTTATTGCAAGTTATTATTTTTATATGTCTTGGAATCCGAGTTTGGTATTTCTCATTATGGGAACTACCGTTTTGTCCTACGGGGCCGGACTGATAATTGAGAAATCGTCCCGAAAGCCATTGCGCTTGACCGCCGCTATTGTTGCGGTAGCAGGCAGTTTGATTGTACTGTTTTTCTTCAAGTATTTTAATTTCCTTTCTGCGAGCGTAAGCGGGGCGTTGAGAAAAATAGGTCTGCCGGCGAGCGATTTTTCGCTCAACGTACTTTTGCCGGTGGGAATATCCTTCTACACGTTCCAGACGCTTTCTTACGTCATTGACGTATACAAAGGCAGGATAAAAGCCGAAAGACACTTTGGATATTACGCTCTGTTCGTATCGTTCTTTCCGCAGTTGGTTGCCGGTCCTATCGAGCGTCCGGAAAATCTTTTGCCGCAACTTAAAGAAAAGAGAAATTTTCAAGCAGACAATATACGCATAGGTCTTAAATTCATGATTGTAGGCTTTTTCAAGAAAGTCGTAATAGCCGATACCGTTGCAATAGCGGTCAACGCTGTTTACAACGATCCGGCGCAGGCGAGCGGTTTGGGCGTAGCGTTGGCAACGGCGTTGTTTGCCGTTCAGATACTGTGCGATTTCGACGGCTATACAAATATAGCGATAGGCGTAGCCAAACTTATGGGTATCGATCTAATGCAGAATTTCGACAATCCTTATTCTGCGCGCAACATAAAAGAATTCTGGGGACGGTGGCATATTTCGCTCTCGACGTGGTTTAGAGATTACGTATACATACCTTTGGGCGGAAATAGGCGCAAAAAATCCAGACATCTGTTCAATTTGTTTTTGACGTTTTTGCTCAGCGGACTTTGGCACGGCGCAAATTGGACGTTTGTCGTTTGGGGCGCGTTGCACGGAGTTTATCAAATAGTGGGTATACTAACGTCCAACGTAAGAAAAAAAGCGCGAGAGAAAATCAAACTGGAAAATTCGCCTATTCTTCCGTTATGGCAGAGAGCGGTAACTTTTGCGTTAGTTTGTTTCGCGTGGCTGTTTTTCAGGGCAAACAGTATATCGGACAGCGGAATACTTTTGAAAAAACTTTTCTCTGATTGGTCGTTCAGTTTTACTTACGTTCAACAGACGCTGCAATCTATGCAGATAGACGGAGCGTTGTTCCTATTCATGCTTTTGGGAATAGGAGTGCTTTTTGCGGTATCTAAGGACATTTCGCGTTTGGAACTTTCGCGAAAGGGAAAACAGTTGTACGTATCGGACGGAGAAACGGGAATAATAAAATACGCGTTGCTTACGGTGGCGGTCGTTTTGGTTTGGACGTATCTCGCGTCGCAGACGGGTTATGAAAATAATTTCATTTATTTTCAGTTTTAGGGGGCGTAAATGAAAAGAGTTGTTATCGCTATAATATGCTTAATATTTATTTTGGCAATACCCGTTATAGGCTTGCCGGTTTACGCTAAGTCAATTCCGGACGTATACGGACAGACTTATCTTGCGGCAATGGCGGATAAGCATGACAGACTTCATTCTCTCGACGGGAAAAAGATAATACTTGTGGGCGGTTCAAGTATGGCTTTCGGAATAGACAGTAAAGCGATAGAAAAGGAAATAGGTATGCCCGTTGTGAATATGGGACTGTACGCCGCGCTCGGAAGCAAGACCACTTTGGATCTTACGGAGTCTGGGATAAAGAAGGGCGATATAGTAGTATTCGCGCCGGAAATGGATACGCAAGCGTATTCGTTGTATACCGACGCGCAGATTATGCTGCAGACTCTGGAAGCAAAAAGATCTATGATAAGCGATATACCTTTGAAAGAATGGGCAGGATTGTTCAACGCTTTGCCGCAATATGTGTCAGAAAGCAAAAAACTCGCGTCTTCGGGTATCCCCGAGCCTACAAACGCGTATTCGCGTTCGGCGTTTGACGAGTACGGAGATAACGTTTACGAACGTCCGTACAACGTTATGCCGGATATGTATCTGTCTTCAAATAAAATTGAAATAAGC
>JAIEEW010000215.1 GCA_029067255.1 Clostridia bacterium
TGTTTCTAATGTTACCATTATATCCTCCTGTTTTTGAGCATAGATTTGATTACGTTGCCCGCTTCCGCTATGCTCTTTGGTCTGTCGGGCGGGGTCAACGTGATTTTACCTCTTGAAGAAATCGCTTTTGGCGGACGGTTATTTTCCAGTTCTTCAAGGTATTTTTCCACTATTGCGGTCTTGATTCTTTCATCGCAGTAAACATACTTTTCCAAAAATTCGTCGTTCTTAACGAGTTCTTCGGGCGGAACGTAAACTTTATCGAATATTCTAGCCAACGCTTTTTCAAGACAGTTGTCGTCGTGAGAAAGACTTTCGTCTTTGACAATCTGTTCGCCTATCATTGAAGCGAATCCTTTCGCGACAGGATATTTACGGAAAAATTCTTCTACCTTGTTCTGCCAATCTTCCGCTTCGTACGCAGGCGTATCTTTTTCGTCGGGAGTGTCTTCGTTCTTCTCCCCCATATCCTTTTCGCCTTCTTGCGTTTCGGTCGGAATTGTTTCGTCCCCGTTTTCTTCTTGATCGGGTATATATTCTGGCGCGGGATTGTTCTCCGCGCTCGGTTGGGTAATTTGTTCGCCCGTTTCCGTCAGGGCGATTTCGCTTATTGCAACTGCGCCGTCAACCGTCGTATTTTGATTTATAGATTCGTTATCTGCCATTGTTGATTATCTCCTGCGACACGTTTGCGCTCTCCGTCATAGTTTTTAACATTCTGTGCTGTTTGATATGCTCGTCTATCTTAGCCTTTATTCTTTCGTCTTTTTCTTCAAGAAGACGCTTTAGATGTTCGTCGAGATGCAAATCGTGATTGTCATACTCGGCCGCGCTTATTCTTTCCTTTCCGAATTCAAGATTTTCTTTCATCGCTTTCTTTCTGTGGCTCTCGTCTATATCCTTGCTCGATTCCCAGTTTCCGAATCCGAGTATTTCTAGAATTTTCAGTTTGTTGCGGTTGGTAATACCGCCGTTTTCGCCGTTGAAAATGCCCATCTGAGCCAATTCCAACACCATATTTCTTCTGTTTTCGAGAGTATCCGTCAACTCGTTTTCGTTGTCGAAAACCAAGTCGTCGCTTTGCAGATCGCTCGCGGTAAAGTACGCAAGTTCCACGTCTCCGTTATCGCCTGAAAATCTCTTCATCCTTTTGGTCTTACAGAATTGTTTATACAGTCTGAGCATCTGCTCGCATATTCTCTTTATACCCATACGCAAAGAAGTCGTAGCGATTGAAAGACGCGTGTCGTCCTGTTCTACGAGAAGTCCTATCGCCTTTCCGGACATTTGATTGTAAATATTCGAATATTTGCTGATCTCGCTCACGCCGGATATGGTCGTAAATTCTTGCAGGATTCTCTCTTCTTCATACTGGAAGTCTATCGGAACTCTTCCTGACTCCAACATTTTAGGCGGAGCCGACCCCTGTCGATATATCAATACCTTACCCGGAGACAGTCCTTCTTCTTCGAGATTGTCCGTATCTATCGAGCCGTCTTCTACGGTCATGACCCCCATAGCCAGCCTGTTTATAAATTCGTGTTTTCTGTTTTTGACCGCGTTGTACGCTCTTTGCAACGGTATAAGTCTTTCGATTATGCTCGTTCCGTAAAAACATCCCAACTTATCCAGACAGTTTATCTTTGTAAAAGGATAACCCCTTTGTTCGTTGTACTCGTTGACGTATGGCAAATCCCCGTAATATAACAACTTATCCCCCGCCACAATCACCAATTCACCGTTTGGTTTTTCGGAAGTGGGACGGGAATACTTTTCTATGACCACGCACATATCGTGAGCCACGCTGTCGATCATATTAGGAAGACTTGCGTCGTAGCCCAAACCGCCGCCTATCTGCGCGTTGTCGAGAGAAAAAACGTTGACGTCTTCACCCTGTACGTCCACTCCCCAAATATCTTTGATTTCGTCGACGTGATACGCTTTTGCGTGAATAATGCTTTGACAGTCGTCAAGTCCGGAAGCGCAAACGCTATCCGGAAATATTTCGTACGGCGGAACGACGCTGATTTCGACGTCGCCTTCTCTAATAGTCTTTTTGCTTTTCGACTCGCCCACTATTCTGCCTTTGTCCGACGACCATACCGTTTTGAAAAAACAACTTCCCGTAACTTCGCTCCACGTGCTTGCCTTATTGAGAAGGGCGGATAAGTTGTTTTCTTCGCACAACGCTTTCACTATCTGCGTGGACAGTTTCGCCGTATAGACGTCGCTGTCGTCGCTGCTGAAAGGTCTTACGCTGACCGCGCATTTGAGCCTGTTTAGTTTTGACAGTCTTGTTTCTATGATAGAAGCGATATGATTGTAGACTTCTCTTTCCTGCCAAAAATACTGTTTGCCGTACTGCTCTATATCGCCCACGGGAGTTATTTCCGCATACTGATTGCCGTTGTAAAAATTCATATTCAAACGCCATTGAAGTTCCAGCGGTTTTCTCTCTTCTCTTCTTCGCTCGTAATCCTTGCGGACTTCCTTTACGATATCTTCTTTATACTTTTCGTCGTATCTTCTCATACCTTTTCTCTCCTGACGGCTTTCGCCAACATATTCTTTGGACTTTTGGGTACGAGATATCTGCCCAGCGCCGAATAAATATTTTCCGCGCAGTCTTCGCAGAGATTGACGTATTGCGAAGCGGATACGCCGTCCGGCGCAACGGAATATTTGGCTAAGTTTTTGCATTTTCCGATGTCGCACTTAATCTTGTTTGTCTGAATTATTATCTTCATCTATCTCTCCTTTCGTTATATCTTCAAGTTGACATAACAGTCTTTTTTTCAATTCTTTGAGTTGGCTGTCGCTCATCTTTTTTAGTTCGTCGACGTCCGTTCCCAGTTCCAACATCGTCTTGACAGCCGTCATGTCCGGCGGATAATGCTTGCTGCTGACTTTGCGTTTGACTAGTTCGTTGTCGCCTGAGTATTCTTCGGTTATTTCCTGAATGTCGTAGCCGACCGCGCGACGAAACACCGCTTTTTCTATTTCTTCATTCACTTTACTCTCCCGTCCGGAAATTTATTTCTGCCGTCTTGATAGACATCTTATCAACTTACGTTTATCTTTCGCTATCGCGCTCATTTCC